>NZ_JAIHAO010000068.1:0-10570 GCF_020054765.1 Caloramator sp.
TTTTCGACTTTGGAAAAGTCCGTAATTCGGCACAGGACGTGCCGAGCCGAGCGGCCATCAGGACGATGGCATCGCGAGGGTAGGACTTTTTCAAACAAATAAAAGCTTAGAATTGCTTAAGCCGTAGAACGAATACCAAAGAAATCCTTCATGGGGCTTATCAATACATAATTTTTTCAATAATCAGAGGGTGGTTTTAAACCACCCTCTGACTATTCTTATGCATTTAATAGGAATGCCTTATAAGCCCTATATGTTTCAAATATATCTGCTTTACTTGCTATTTCCCATGGTGCATGCATACTAAGTAGTGCAACACCACAGTCAACAACCTCCATTCCATACTCTGCTAAGATATATGCTATTGTTCCGCCGCCACCTTGGTCAACTTTACCTAATTCAGCTGTTTGCCATACAATACCATTGTCGTTGAATATATCTCTAACCTTACCCATAAATTCAGCATTTGCATCATTGCAGGAATATTTTCCTCTTGAACCTGTATACTTTGTTAAAACAATTCCCTTTCCAAGGTATGCAGCATTCTTCTTTTCAACAACACCAGGATAATTTGGATCAACACCGCAAGTTACATCCGATGAAAGCATACAAGAATTTGCAAGAGCTCTTCTTAATTTTAGCTCTGAATATTCTCCCTTAAGCTCCATAAGTTCTGCTACTACATTTTCAAAGAATCTTGAGTGCATTCCTGTTGCACCGTTGCTTCCTATTTCTTCTTTATCTACAAATAGTGCACAACAAGTCTTTTGTGGATTTTCTACTTCAAACATAGCTGCAAGTGAAGTAAATGCACAAATTCTGTCATCGTGTCCATAAGCCATAACCATACTTCTATCAAGGCCTACGTCCCTTGATTTACCTGCTGGAACTACTTCAAGCTCTGCTGTAACAAAATCCTCTTCAGTCATTCCATACTTTTCATTTAAAAGTCTTAATATGTTTAATTTAACTCTATCCTTTGCTTCTTTATCTTGTATTGGTATACTTCCTATTAATACATTTAAATCCTCACCTTCAATTCCATTGGCAAGTTTCTTTTCCATTTGATTTGCTGATAGATGTATTAGTAGATCACTTATATACACAACAGGATCGTTTTCATCTTCACCAATAACAACGTTTACAACTTCTCCACCCTTTTTAACTACAACACCATGGATTGCAAGTGGAATTGTAACCCATTGATATTTCTTGATTCCACCATAGTAGTGTGTTTCAAGCATTGCAAAGGCTTCATCTTCGTATAGTGCATTTGGCTTTAAATCTATTCTTGGTGAATCTATGTGTGAACCAACAATGTTAAATCCCTTCTCCATTGGTTCATTACCAACTACAAAAAGTGCAACTGCCTTATCCTTATTTACAGCGTAAACCTTATCGCCAGCATTTATCTTTTTACCCTGTGATATTAATTCGTTAAGATCAACAAATCCCTTCTCCTTTGCTCTTCTAACAATTTCATTACAAGCTTCACGTTCAGTCTTTGAAGCATCCATAAACTTCTTATAATCTTCACTAAAATCCATTACTTCCTTAAGATCGGCTTCTGTTAACTTATCCCAAACATATTCATATTTTTTAGTTAAGTTTTGTAATTCCTTTGTATCCATTTTTATGTACCCCCTTTTGGTAAACATTACAACATTATTCTATATTATTTTTAAAATTTTTTCAAATTTTTTTACTTATAATTTTAATATTCCCTCTTCACAGATTAAATAATCAATTTTTATATCGTGTTCATCCTTATAAACATCGTTAACTATTTGAAAATCGTAGCAAATTCCAGCCTTTACACCTTTAAAATCCTTTAAAAATCTATCATAATACCCTGCACCATATCCTAATCTATACCCATTTTTATCAAAGGCAACACCCGGGATAAAAATCAAATCTATATCCCTTTTATCTATAACTTCATAATACTTAGGCTCTAAAATTCCATATTCTCCCTTAGTCAATTCATCTATCTTATTTATTATACAAGGTATTAATTCAAATTGACTTTTTATTGTTTTTGGATATATTAATATTTTACCTTCTTTTAGAATCTCCTCTGCCAAAAATGAAGTCTCTACTTCATTTCTAAAGGAAGAATATATCATTATTGAATTTGAATTTAAAAATTTATCCCAATTTAATATATGATTTGTAATAGTTATACTTCTTTTTATAACTTCCTCTTTTGAAAGCTCATTTCTAATATTTATATATTTTTTTCTCAAAATACTTTTCATAAAACCACTACCTAATTAATGCTTATGCCCACAACCACAACCTCCGTGTTCATGTCCACAAGAACATCCTTTATTTTTCATTATTTCATCATATTCATCCTTATCCACTACTTTTATATTTTCAAGTTGAGCTCTTAAACTTTCCTTTACAGAATCAATATAAAGTCTTCTTAAATAGGCCTGTTCCTTCTTTTCTTCTTCTGTAAGTCCCTCCTGCTGTGATTTCCTGTAAAGTTCATTTATTCTCTGTATTTGCTCCTTAGTTATCATATAATCATCCTTTCTTTAAAACGTATTTATATATAATTGGTGTTATAGACGATATTATAACAAGAAACAATGCCAATTTAAATTTTGGACCTCTTATGTCCATAATTGAATTTCCTAAAAATGTATATATAAAGGCACCTGGAAGGCTTCCCAAAAATGTACCAAATACAAAATCTTTAAAATTTACGTTCATAAGTCCTGAAGCATAACTTACTGCATCAAAAGGAAATATAGGTATAAGTCTCAATGAAATTATATAAAAAAGACCTTCTTTTTTTATAAAACTATTTATATCTATTCTCTTTCTTTTTAAAATATCCTCTACAAACTCTCTACCAAAGTATTTAGCAATAAAATATGCTAATATACCACTTAAGGTAACACCGACACATGTAAGTAGTGTGCCAATTAAATTGCCAAATGTCAAGCCCGAAATTACTGCAAAAGTTCCAGCAGGAAGCAGAAAAACCGACCTAATAGTTGATAAAAGCAAAAAAATTGCTACTGCGTATCCCTTATAGGATAATAAAAAATTTCTAATATCCTCTGGATTTTTTATCATATTCAAAAGTTGTTTTCTATATAAAAGCACACCAATTACTATTAATAGTAACGAGACAAAAGAAAAGGCCCTTTTTAACCGCATATACTTCATCTCCATTATTTAAGATGAATTTCATAAATAGGGGTATATATTCTCTTACCATCCCTCTGTTCACTCTTCATTATAGTAACTCTGTCAAATACTATGTTATCTATTGAATATTCTTCAAATTTTTTCTGTAGATTCTCAAATTTGCTCTTTAAGATAACCTCCTGTGCAATGGTCACGTGTGGTGTAAATCTATTTTCAATCTTAAATCCATAGTTTGAAGTTATTTTATCTACCTCATCATATATCCCCTTAATCTTATCTAAGTCACCGTGGCATTTTAAATAAATTGTCTTAATAACATCTCCTCTTCCAAAACATCCTAATCCCTTTAAATATATATTAATCTTCTCTTTTCCCTTTATTTTTCTTAAAAGATCCTGATATATCAATCCAATCTTATTCTCTTCAACTTCTCCTAAAAACTTAATTGTCAAGTGAAAATTATCTATGTATTTAAACCTACCCTTTATACTTTCATTTCTTATTTTATTTTGTAATTCTGCTATTTTTTCCTTAGTCTCCCTGTTAAATTCAAAGGTTATAAAGGTACGCAATCACATCTACCTCCCTTAATATTATACTTTTTAGTATAATACATATTCCAAAAATAGTTAAGCCCAATAAACAAAAGTGTCGTAGATGGTTTAAGAAAACCTCTACGACACTTTTAATCACTCCTGTACCTTTATAAGACTCGTATCAAGCTTATGAATTGCATCAACAAATCTTAAAACTCCATTTGAGGACCTCATAACCACTGAATGAGTTGTGGCATAATTTTCTTTATAGATTATTCCCCTTAGCAAGTCGGAATCAGTTATTGCTGTTGCAGCAAAATATACATCATCTGATGTAATTAAATCATCCTGAGACAGAACTTTTTCAACATCCAAAAGCCCTGCTCTTTTGCACATTTCAATTTGTCTTTCATTTTCTGGCATAAGCTTAACCAATATTTCTCCTCCTAAACATTTTAATGCAGCTGCAGCAAGTACTCCCTCAGGTGCACCACCTATACCAACAAGCATATCAACCCCTGTCTCTTCAAAGGCTGTGGCAAGTGCTGCTGCAATATCACCTTCCCCAAATATTTTTACCCTTGCACCTACACTTCTTGCCTCTTCGATTAACTCCTTATGCCTTGGTCTATCCTGTATCATAACAGTCACTTCCTCAACATCTTTATTTAAAGCTTCAGCTACACATTTTATATTCTCAACTAAGCTTTTATTTAAATCTATACATCCCTTTGCTTTTGGCCCTACAGCCATCTTTTTCATATATATTTGAGGTGCTCTAAAAATCTTACCCTTTTCGCTTACAGCTACTGCTGAAATTGCATTAGGCCTTCCCTTTGCAACAAGTATTGAACCATCTAAAGGGTCTATTGCAACATCGTATTCCTTAAGCCCATCTTCCCAAGTTCCAACCTTTTCTCCTATGTACATTATAGGTTTTTTATCTAAATCACATTCTCCTATAACAACTCTACCCTTAATAGGTAGTAGATCAAAGGCATGCCTTACTCCATCTACTGCTGCCTTCTCTATTAAATCAACATCTCCCCTACCTAAAAGGTTTGAACAGGCTAGTGCTGCAGCCTCAGTAACTCTGACAATCCCCATAGCAATATCGTGATTTACCATAGCCTTACCTCCATATATAAAATTCACCATTATTATATCATTAATACGATTCATTTTCTATATTGTATAACTTATTTTGATAATTTAATTATTTATATCAACACATATTTTTATTTTTTATACACAAAAGAACCGTTTAGGGCATCCCTAAACGGTTCTTTAAAATACATCTGTTGGAATCAAGGCATCAAAGAGTCCAATAACAAGTGCTCCTATCAATGCACCAGCTATACTAACATATACACCTGCCACAAAGAATTGTGTAAGGTAAATAATAACTGCTGCAATAATAAAACCACTCAATCCCCTACCAAAGGGTGAAGCATCAATTTTAAACACTGTGCCTGCTAAATAATCAAGCAACGTAATCACAATTGATGCTAAAAATGCAGTCCAAAATCCTACTACTACAAATCCAGGTACTAAAAAACTTACTGCTAAAAGTACAACTGCATTTACAACAAACTTTAATAATGTACTTAAAATTCCTGCATTTTCTTCTCGTCTTATTTCTCTTGCCATTATAAAACCTCCCTTCAACACTATTTTTTCACCAAAAGGGAGATTTATTCATAAAAAAAGAACCCAAAATTGGGTTCTGCTGGTGACCCTATGGGGATTTGAACCCCAGCTACCGCCGTGAGAGGGCGGCGTCCTAACCACTAGACCATAGGGCCATCTTCTTTACATTATTTATTTTAGCATATTTTTATAATTTGTCAATATATTCTACAAATTCAATTTATTTATTTGTAAACATCTACAAGTAATCCCTTTATTTCCTCAATCTTATCTGCAAGCTCTATCGTCTCCCTCTGCTGTTCCAGAAGTTCCCTTGTTATAGCATCCACCTTTTCATTGATAATCTCAATTTTAATATGGAGACCATAGCTATATGGCCCAACCTCTCTTTTTAAAATATATGCATTTTTTACCACATAATTTAAATACTCCTGTACCTTTTTTCTATACTCCCTTGCATCCTCTACGCTTCTTGTTGCTATAAGCCTTTTACCTAACTTATCTATATCATTTAACATATTTTGTAAATTTTGCTCTGCTTGATCTTTATTTGCCAAATCTAATGCAGCTGAAAAGCTTGATGAAACAGATGCTTTTGCTATTTGTTTAGTTTCTGCAGAATTTGTTCTATTTATACGATTAACTCTCATATCATCACCCCAAATAATGTTTCTACAACATTATACAACAAATAATATAATAGTTGAAGGACATTCTTAAATAAAGGATGCCATAGGATTGTAAATTCCTATCAGACTGTTGAAAAAGTTATATATTGATTAGCCCCATGAAGGATTTCTTGGGCATCGGTTCATTTCGCCAAGCAATTCTAAGCTTTTCTTTGTTTGAAAAAGTCCTACCGCCTTTTGAAATCCTTTCATGGGGCTTTTTAAATTTAACTAACAATTATGTTTGTCAACAAGTTGATAGGATTATAAATTCCCATGAAACATTTTGCTAATAAATACTCTATGCCCAAAGTTCCTTTTCTACTTTATCTTCCTCTTCCCTTTGGAATCTCTTAAAGTTTTCTCTAAATCTTTCTTCCAATTCTTTTGCATATCTAATATATTCATCCTTATCCTTCCAAGTGTTTATAGGATTTAAAATCTCCTCAGGCACACCATCTATATATGATGGCATATTAAGTTTGAAAATTGGATGAACAACATATTCAACATTATCAAGCTCTCCATTTATAGCTGCCTCAACCATTCTTCTTGTGTATTTTAAATTTATTCTATTGCCAACACCATAGGGACCACCGCTCCAACCAGTATTTACCAAGAATGCCATAACATCGTATTGTTCTATTTTTTCTCCAAGCATTTTTGCATATTTCAATGGGGATAGCGGCATAAACGGTTCTCCAAAGCACGCTGAAAAGGTAGCCTTAGGCTCCTTTATTCCTCTTTCTGTACCCGCCAATTTGCTTGTATATCCTGACATAAAGTGATACATAGCCTGCTCTTTAGTAAGTTTAGAAATAGGTGGAAGAACACCAAAGGCATCTGCTGTTAAAAATATTATTGTCTTTGGATGTCCACTTTTTCCAGACTTTAAGGCATTATCTATGTAGTCAATTGGATAGCCTGCCCTTGTATTTTCTGTAAGTGAAGAATCATTGTAATCTGGAACTCTATTTTCATTTAAAACAACATTCTCAAGTACTGTACCAAACTTTATTGCATTATAAATCTGTGGTTCCTTACCCTTATCTAATCCAATACACTTTGCATAACATCCGCCCTCAAAATTAAATACACCCTCAGTTGACCAGCCGTGCTCATCATCTCCTATTAAATATCTATTTCCATCTGCTGAAAGAGTTGTTTTACCCGTTCCTGAAAGTCCAAAAAATAGTGCCACGTCACCATCTTTACCAACATTTGCAGAACAATGCATAGGTAAGACATTTCTTTGAGGTAGTAGATAATTCATAACAGAAAATACAGACTTTTTAATTTCACCACAATACATAGTTCCGCCTATAATTACAACCCTTTTTTCAAAATTTATAATAACAAAGGCCTCAGAATTTGTACCATCAACCTCTGGAATTGCCTTAAAGTATGGGGCTGCAATTACAGTAAAATCCGGTTCAAAATCTTTTAAATCATCTTTTCTTATAAATAACTGATGAACAAATAAATTTTGAACAGCCATTTCATTTATAAATCTTACCTTTATTCCAAATCTCTCATCCGCACCGGCATAGCCATCAAAAACATATAAATCTCTGTTTTCTAAATATGCCATAAGCCTTCCATATACTCTATTGAAAACATCTACTGAAATTGGTTTATTCACCTTACCCCAATAGATTAAATCGTGAACATCCTCAGTATCAACTATAAAACGATCCTCAGGAGACCTTCCTGTATATACTCCTGTAGTTATAGAAATTGCTCCAGTGTCTGAAAGAACTCCTTCATTTTTTGATACAGAATGTTCAACCAAATCACCAACAGAAAGATTATAAAATACATTTTTAGGATTGATTATACCTATTTTCTTTAAATAATCTAATAACTCCATATTCCTGCCCCCTAAATCATTATTCATTTTTATTTTACGCTTTTGCAGCAAAAATTGCAATATGGAGTTTGTAAATATTTTTTTCTTTCATTGTACGACATATATATTATTATTTGTATATCATATTTCTGCTTATTTCGACAATTTAGTAAATCATATTTGGTTATTTATTTAACATATTTACTTCGATTTCGTCCATAGCTAAGTTTGCAAGTTCATCACATCTGTTATTGTAGAAATCATCACTATGCCCCTTAACCTTAATAAACTCAACCTCGTGAATTTTAGTAAGCTCAATAAGTTTTTCCCACAGTTCCTTATTTTTCACTGGCTCCTTATTGCTGTTTTTCCATCCGTTTTTCTGCCACTTCTCTATCCATCCTTGATTAAAGGCATTTACAACATATGCTGAATCGCTATGAAGTTTAACCCTACATGGCTCCTTTAACATACTTAATGCATCTATAACTGCAGTAAGCTCCATTATATTATTTGTAGTCCTCTCAAAACCCTTTTTTATTTCTTTTATCTTATCCTTATAAATTAAAACGCATCCATAGCCTCCTACCGCCTGTTCGTTTCCATTTCCTCTGCATCCACCATCTGTATATATTGTTACTTCCTTCATATTAAAACCTCCATTCCTCAAATTAACAAGGTAATTCTCTACCATTTTATTTTACAAGATTAAAAATTGTGTGTATATTTATGTTATGTAAACTTATTTGAGAGGGGGATATAATGAATAAGCTCAAAAAAAAGAATATCATAATTCCAATAATTTTAGTATTATTTTTAATAACTATATCATTTTTATCATCTAAGAATACTAACTCCCAAACACAAATGATGTATAAAGACTTCATATCAGAAGTACAAAAGGGAAATGTTGCTGAAGTTTATATTACAAATAAAGAAACTATGCAATTTAAATTAAAGGACGGAAGAATTTTAACAACTGAAAATCCAAGAACACTAACCTTAAAGGAAAATCTACTAATAAATGGAGTTAAGGTTTATGAAAGAAGCATAAACCAAAGTTTAGAAACAGTAATTCTCGCAACCATCGTAGTCTCTCTAATTTCTGCTTTTATTTATTTAACAACAAAAAATTCAAAAAGTAAAGGGGGAGCCTTTAGGCTATCCAAGATAGAAACAGAAGCAGTAACAGAAACAGGCATTACCTTTGAGAATATTGCAGGAAACCAAGAAGCAAAGGAGAGCATAAAAGAATTAGTTGATTTTATAAAAACTCCAGAAAAATATGCAAAATTTAAAGCAAGAATGCCTCGTGGAGTAATCCTATATGGTCCTCCTGGAACAGGTAAGACATTAATTGCTAAAGCCCTTGCATCGGAAGCAAATGTTCCCTTCTTTGCTGTAAATGGTTCTGATTTTGTGCAAATTTATGTTGGTGTTGGTGCAGGAAGAATTAGAGACCTATTTAAAAAGGCAAAGGAAAAGGGAAAGGCAGTAATATTTATTGATGAAATTGATGCAATAGGTAAAAAGCGTTCGATGAGGGCAGATAGCGGTTCTGATGAAAGAGACCAGACTTTAAATGCACTTCTATCTGAAATGTCAGGTTTTAGCAGCAGCGATGGCATTGTTGTTATAGCTGCCACTAACAGACTTGATACTTTAGATGAAGCACTTTTAAGGCCTGGAAGATTCGATAGACATATTGAGGTAAACCTACCTGATGTTAAGGATAGGGAAAAGATATTGAATCTATATTTAAAGGACAAGCCACTTGCTGAAGATGTAGATATAAGTAAAATCGCCAAAACAACAGTATATTTTTCAGGTGCTAAACTTGAAAATCTTGTTAATGAAGCTGCTATAATTGCTGCAAAGGAAAACTCACCAAATATTACTATGGAACACCTTGATCGTGCACTTTCCATAGTAATTGCAGGTGCAGAAAAGAAGAATAAAGATGTAATTTCAGAGCTTGACAGAAAAATAACAGCATATCACGAAGCTGGACACGCTCTCATTTCAAAAATTACAGGAAACTCAAGCGTAAGAAAAATTACTATTATACCAAGCACAAAGGGTGCAGGTGGCTATACTTTAACAGTGCCAAAGGACACAAATTATCAAACTAAAAAAATGCTCCTTGACACTATAAAAATATATCTTGCGGGAAGAGCTGCTGAAGAAATCATATTTGGTAAGGATAATATAACAACAGGTGCTTCAAATGACATAAAGAAGGTAACAGAAATAATCATAAGTATGATTAAGGACTTTGGTATGTTTGAAACCTCCGGACTTCTGAGCTATTCTGTGATACAAGAAAATTCATATATTGATATGAAACAGATAGTAGATGCAGCAAATGATATTGTTAAAAAGCTGTATAATGAAGTTTTAGATATGTTAAATGAAAACATTGAAAAACTTCATAGGCTGTCAAATGAATTGTTAGAAAAAGAGACTATCTATGAAGAAGAAATTGATTATATTCTTCAATAAATTTAATTGATGTTAATTATGCCCCTTAATTTTATATTAAGGGCAGGCTGTTGAAAAAGTTAAATATTGATTAGCCCCATAAAGGATTTCTTTGGCATTCCTTCATTTCGCTAAGCAATTCTAAGCTTTTCTTTGTTTGAAAAAGTCCTACCCTCGCGATGCCATCGTCCTGATGGCCGCTCGGCTCGGCACGTCCTGTG
>NZ_JAIHAO010000020.1:0-29858 GCF_020054765.1 Caloramator sp.
CCGTAATTCGGCACAGGACGTGCCGAGCCGAGCGGCCATCAGGACGATGGCATCGCGAGGGTAGGACTTTTTCAAACAAAGAAAAGCTTAGAATTGATTGACGAAATGAACGGATGCCCAAGAAATCCTTCATGGGGCTAATCAATATATAACTTTTTCAACAATCTACTAAATAAAATTGTTTGAATTTATTCATGGCTTTATTTTTAAAATTATTTATTCTCAAATAAAGGAAGTATAATAGTAAAGGTTGTGCCTTTGTTTACTTCACTATCAACATATATGTCTCCTTTAAACATTAAAACAATATGCTTCACAATAGCAAGCCCAAGACCAGTACCTCCCATTGACCTTGACCTTGCCTTATCAACTCTATAAAACCTTTCAAAAAGTCTTGGTAGATGTTTTTTAGAAATTCCAATGCCAGTGTCTCTTACCTCAATCCTTGCATTGTTGTCATATTTCTCAAGTTTTAAATTTACCTCACCATTTGGTGGAGTATATTTTATAGCATTATCTACCAAGTTAATTATCATCTGTTTAAACTTATCTCTATCTCCATAAATAAATAACTGTTCTTCGCAGCTATCAATAGATAACCTAATATTCTTCTCAAGAGATATTCTTTCCATAATATAATAAACTTCAGTTATACATTCATTTAAGCATACCTTTTGAAAATTAATTGCATAATCCTTGTTTTCAAGCTCTGAAAGAGTTAATATGTCATTTATCAATCTTGATAATCTCTCTGACTCAACATATATAATATCTAAAAATTTATCTCTTGTCTCTTTATCCTCAACATATTTTAGAGTCTCAGCAAATCCTTTAATGGATGTAAGAGGTGTTTTTAACTCGTGGGACACGTTTGCCACAAACTCCGACCTCATATTCTCAAGGGCCTTTATTTTTGTTACATCGTGAATGACAAGTAGAACACCAATTATATTTCCTGTTCCATAATCCGATACTGAAATAGACTTAACTTGAAGTATCCTTTCCTTTTCCCCATGCATTATTATTTCAACAGGCATTTCATCAGGATTATTTATAAGTTCATATATCCTGCTATCTCTTATTACCTCTAAAATATATCTATTTTTTGTTTCTCCCTTAACATTAAATATTTCCTTTGCTGCAGGATTAATTAATACAATATTTTTTTCAGTATCAACAAATATAACTCCATCATCCATACTATTTAAAATAGAATAAAGTTTATTTTTCTTGTCATTTAAATCCTTAATTGTTTCTTCTAATCTACTTGCCATCAAATTAAAGGAATGACTTAATTGTCCTATTTCATCCGCCTCATAAAATTCTATTCTCTTTTCATACTGTCCTAATGCAATCTTTGTTGCTGTATTGGTCAATTTTTTTATTGGATTAATTATAAAATTTAGCTTAAATATAACCATAATACAGGTGAATATAAATGTAAAAAATATACTTGCAACAGCATATTGTATAAAATCAAATCTAAATTGAAGAGTATCTGAAACATAAGCATATAAATTGTACTTATTTAAAATTATATAGAAGAGATAAAAATTTAAAATCACACAGAACAATATTATAGGCATTATAAAAAATATCAATTTTTTTCTCATAAAATCACCATTAATCCTTAAACTTATATCCAATTCCCCTTACAGTTTCAATATATCTTGGATTTTTATCATCATCCTCAATCTTCTGTCTTAGGTGCCTTATATGAACGTCAACTGTTCTTGTTTCACCATAATATTCATAACCCCATATTCTGTCTAATAGGAAATCACGTGTCATAACCTTTCCCTTATTTAAGACAAGAAGTTTAAGTAGTTCAAACTCCTTTAATGTCAACTCTATTTTCTTTCCATCCTTTATAACTTCGTGTCTTTCTAAATCTATAGTTAAACTGCCTATAGTTATCACATTCTGCTGCTTTTCATCCTTTGTATTTCTTCTTAAAACAACCTTTATTCTTGCTACAAGTTCACGAACAGAGAAGGGCTTAGTTATATAATCATCTGCACCAAGCTCTAATCCTAATATTTTATCAAATTCCTCTCCCTTTGCAGTCAGCATAATTATTGGAATATTAGACAATTCATCATCTCTTTTAATTTTTTTACAAACCTCAAATCCATCTATTTCAGGAAGCATAATATCAAGCAATATCAAATCTGGTTTCTTCTCATAGGCAATATTTATTCCTTCAGTTCCATTTAAGGCATAATAAACATTATATCCATTCATTTCAAGATTATATTTTATAAGTTCAACAATATGAAGTTCATCATCTATTATTAGTATCTTTTCAGATGCCATAGGTTTACCTCCTTATAGTGAAATAAAGGTACCAATTCTCCCTGTATTAGTATTTACTCTATAAGAATAGAATAAATCATTATTGCACTTTGTGCAAATATTGGATAATAAAATATTTCTATCTAATACACCTAAATCTAATGCTTGCTTCTTGTTTTCTAAAAATAAATCAACATAATATTTTCCATCTCTTTTTTCTCTAAAATTAAACTTATTATATACATCCTCTCCTACTTCAAAACAGCAGGAAGCAATAGCAGGCCCCAGTACAACATACATATTCTCACAATCACAATCAAATTCCTTCACCATTTTCTCTATTGTTTTTCTTAATATTCTTTTATCTGTGCCCTTCCATCCTGCGTGTACAACAGCAATAATTTTATTAATATAATCAACTATTATAATAGGAACGCAGTCAGCAGTAAAAACCCCAATTGGTATCCCCTTTTCTTTAGTAATTAACGCATCTCCAAATTTACTCTTTACCTCTCTATAATTTTCACTATTTACAATGTAGATTTCATCACCGTGAACTTGTCTTAAATAAACAGCTTTATCAATATTCATATTATTGTCAGTTAGAGCCTTAAATAAATTTTTGGGGGCACACTTATCTTCAGTATATATACCTAAATTATGCTGACTAAAGTCTCCTTCACTATATCCTCCGATTCTTGTTGAAAAAAAATGTTTTATTCCTAACGCATCTATCTTATTATTTTTTAAATATAAACTACCATTTATATTTAAATACTTAAATTCCATAAAATCACCACTTTATTTCTACTACTTTATTATTTTCCAATGATTTCTTAACATCTATTATTCTTTGATTAGTTGAGCCTACAAAGGATTTTTTTAAAGTCCTCTGCTCCTGTATAAATGGTCCATCAATTAATATATCTATATTTTTTAAAAGTTCTAATTTATCCTTTTCATTTATAATGTCTTCAAATATATACCCTGTATAGCATATAATATGGATATTTTTCTCCTTTAACATTTTTGCTAAAATTGAAAACTTATCTGCCTGAATTAAAGGATCACCGCCTGAAAAGGTAACACCATCAATAAATTTATTTTTTAGTATATCGTTATATATATATTCTAATTCTACCTCATACCCTCCATCTAATGGGTGAGTATCTTTATTATGACACCCCTTACAATTATGTATACATCCCTGAGAAAATATCACATACCTTATCCCAGGCCCATCCACTAAACTTTCTCTATTAATACCTGCTATTCTTAATTTCACAATATCACCACTTCCATTATAATATAATACTAAAAATTTAGCATGCCCTTATATTAAAAGCATGCTAAATTTATGTTAAATTTTATTGCTATATAAATTTATTTAAAATACCCATTTAGGTATATTAAATATGCTTTACCCTCATCTCAAGTTCCTTTAATTTTGCATCGTTAAATCTATCGGTTGTTGATAAATAACCTGTTATTCTTCTTATTCTTCTAATGTCACTTCCTTGGCATACAGGACATTCATCTTCATTTATTACTCCCCTATATCCACAAATCCTGCACTCATCAATTGGGAAGTTCACTCCTGCATATCCTATATCACATTCCTTCATCCACTTAATTATCTTTTCAAAGGCATCTAAGTTATGTTCAAATGTGGATGGGAGTTCTACATATGATATGTGTCCACCATTACATAGGCTGTGGAACTTACCTTCAATTCTTATCTTTTCAAACATACTTATTTCATAATAAACAGGTATATGGTAGGAATTTGTGTAGTAATCCTTATCTGTAACACCCTTTATTAATCCATACTTTTCTCTATCCTTAGGAACAAAACGTCCTGAAGTTCCCTCTGCTGGTGTTGCATATGCAACAAAATTTAGTCCTGTTTCCTCACTTGTTCTGTCACAATAGTCTCTTAGATGTTTAATTATTCTTAATCCTAACTCTAATGCCTCTTCATCTTCTCCATGATGTTTTCCAATAAGTGCTATTAGAGTTTCAGCAAGACCTATAAATCCAATTCCCAATGTACCATTTTTAATTGCTTCCAATATTTCATCATCATCCTTTAGGTTTTCTGAACCCATATAAAGCTTTTGTCCCATTAAGAATGGTAAATCCTTTACTCTAAGCTTTGCTAAAATATTAAATCTATGAAGAAGCTGTTCCTTGCAAAGTTCAAGAATATTATCAAATTCTTCAAAGAAGCCATCTATATTACCATAACCTGCCTTTAGAGCTAATCTTGGAAGATTTATTGTTACAGGTGCAATATTACCTCTACCCGCCGATATTTCAAGACCATTTTTATTTTGAATTGTTCTTGTTCTACATCCCATATAGGATATTTCATCACCATATTTTTTATTAAAGCTTGAATCCATAAAGCTAAAAGTTGGATTCATCCTGTGGGAAGCAACCTTTATTGCCAATTTAAATAAATCATAGTTAGGATCACCTTCATTTAGGTTAACTCCCTCTTTAACTCTAAACACTAAATTAGGAAATATTGGACTTTCTCCTTTTCCTAATCCTTTATCAAACACCTCTAAAACTGCTCTAATAACCAATCTTCCCTCTTCAGTTGTATCCGTTCCAAGATTTATTGAGCTAAATGGAACTTGAGCCCCTGCTCTTGAATGCATACTATTTAGGTTATAAATCAGAGCCTCCATAGCCTGAAATATTTCTTCATAGGATGGCTTTTCCTTAAGATTTCTTATAACCTCAGCCATTGATTTGTCAAAATGTGGGAAACTTTGTCCTCCATACATATCATTTTGATTACTTTGAAGAATTATTGCTGCCTGTGCTGTTGCAGATGATATTCTCTTTGGAGGTCTAATATAGCCGTAACCTGTATTAAATCCATTTAATAAAAGTTTAGTTAAATCTATTTGAAGACAATTTAATGTTTTCCCATAGAAATCCAAGTCATGTATATGTATGTCACAATTCACATGAGCCTTTGCAATGTGGGCCGGAATTACATTGGATAAATAATATTGTTTACTTGCTGCTGATGCTATTTGAAGCATCTTTGCTGATGGCGAATTGCCTATATTTGCATTTTCCCTGCTTGTTTCTACTAATATTTCTCTAACAATATCCATAAGCTCAGTCTTTGCTTCTCTATATCTTGTTCTTTTTGCTCTATATAAAATATATGCCTTTGCGGTCTTGGCATGTCCATCTTCTATTAATACCTTCTCAACACAATCCTGCACAAATTCAACTGTAGGGATTTCGTCCTGTGATAAAACAGAAGCCATATAATTTATTACCTTATCTGCAATGCTGTCTGCCATTGCAAAATCTGAACCACCAACCTCTCTTGCAGCCATAAAAATAGCCCTTGAAATCTTTTCTTTACTGAAGTTTACTATTCTTCCGTCTCTTTTTCTTATTTGGCTAAACATTGTAACACCCCTTCTATTTTTCCTGAAGTAATTTTTGAAGCTCTTGTAAAAAAGTATTTATATCTTTAAACTGTCTATAGACAGATGCAAACCTTACATAGGCAACATCATCTAAATTCTTTAATCTCTCCATAACAAGTTCCCCAATAAAGCTACTTTCTATTTCTTGTTCCATTGAATTAAATACTATTCTCTCAATATCATCAGCAATGGCCTCAATACTTGTTATTGAAACTGGTCTTTTTTCACAAGATTTTAATATGCCATTTAATATTTTTCTCTTATCAAAGGGTTCACGCGTTCCATCCCTTTTTACAACATATATTGGCATATCCTCAATTATTTCATATGTAGTGAATCTTTTTTGACAACTAAGACACTCTCTACGTCTTCTTATAGAGGAATGGTCTTCATTATGTCTTGAATCTAAAACCTTTGTTTCGATATGATTACAGAAGGGACACCTCATCTAATCACTCCAGACATCAATATTTAGTATACCTTGATTATTATATTTACTATATATAGTTTTGTCTACTGATAAAAAAATTATTATGTTAGATAAGAGATATATAAGTTCCTTTTACTATTAATATCTTATTTTTTCTCCGTTTCATATAATCACTTATCTATTGAAATTTCATCCTGTCTTTCTATTAATATAACATCTATCCCCAATGTCTTTATAGAACTCCATGGAATTATTATCTCTTCCCTTTTTTTAAAAATTGAAAAAATACCTCCTTCAGGCGGAAGTACAATGCTCTCTATTCTATTAAAGGCATCATCAAATATAATATCACTAATAAAGCCAAGTTTTTTGCCACTTACTACATCAATGACCTCCATTTGCCTTAGTTGTGATAAAGTAATAAACTTATCATCTTTATTTTTCATAATATCAACCCCCTAAAAAATTATATTCTTTTAGTAGATTAATAATTCATTTATATTGTTTTATAATTTTAGATAAAAAGGCTCTATATAGTCTTTAAAAACTATATAGAGCCTTTTTATAAACTATATATATTTTCTCATATGGGAAAGTGCTGATTTTTCAAGCCTTGAGACTTGGGCCTGTGAAATACCTATTTCATCAGCCACCTCCATTTGCGTCTTGCCTTCAAAAAATCTTAAGGTTAAAATAAGCTTCTCTCTGCTTGATAGTTTTTGAAGTGCTTGTTTTATAGATATATTCTCTATCCAACTATCGTCTGTATTTTTATTGTCACTTATTTGATCCATAACATATATAGCATCTCCACCATCATGATAAATAGGCTCAAATAAAGATATTGGGTCCTGTATTGCATCCAGTGCAAATACAACTTCTTCTCTTGGAACATCAAGTTCCTTTGCTATTTCTGATACAGTTGGTTCTTTATTATTTTTTGATATAAGGCTATCTCTCACTTGGAGAGCCCTATATGCTATATCCCTTAAGGACCTGCTTACCCTTATTGAATTATTGTCTCTAAGGTACCTTCGTATCTCACCTATTACCATAGGAACTGCATATGTAGAAAACTTAACGTTTTGACTCAAATCAAAATTATCTATAGCCTTTATAAGACCGATACAGCCAACTTGAAACAAATCGTCAACATTTTCCCCTCTATTATTAAATCTTTGAATTACACTAAGAACAAGCCTTAAATTACCCTTTATAAACTTTTCCCTTGCCTCTTTGTCACCATTTTTCATCTTTATCAAAAGCTCCTGCATTTCTTCATTTGATAGTACTGGCAACTTTGATGTATTTACTCCACATATTTCAACTTTGTTTGTCTGCATAAAACCAACCCCTTCAGAAGTTTGTATTAAAATTATTTCCGAAGGGATTATTATTTATTCATATTATTTTATGTCATTTTTGACATTTCTTTCCTTAACCTTTTTATAATTCTTTTTTCTAATCTTGATATATATGATTGTGATATACCTAAGATATCAGCAACCTCCTTCTGAGTTTTCTCGCTACCACCTGCAAGTCCAAATCTTAAACTAACTATTTGCTGCTCTCTTTTTGTAAGCTTTCCCATAGCGTTTCTTAAAAGCTGTTTTTCTACATCATCTTCTATATAGTTAAAAATCATATCGGAATCGGTTCCAAGTATATCAGACAATAAAAGTTCATTGCCATCCCAATCAACATTTAAAGGCTCATCAAAAGATACTTCAGCTTTAATTCTACTGTTTCGTCTTAAATACATTAATATTTCATTTTCAATGCATCTTGATGCATAGGTTGCAAGCTTAATCTTTTTAACTGGATCAAAGGTGTTTACAGCCTTAATTAAACCGATTGTTCCTATTGACACTAAATCCTCAACACCAACTCCTGTATTTTCAAATTTTCTTGCAATATAGACAACAAGTCTAAGATTTCTTTCTATTAATACGTTTTTTACACTCTCGTCACCTGCTCTTAGTTTATCCACAAGCTCCTTTTCTTCTTCATTTGAAAGTGGAGGAGGAAGAACATCATTTCCACCAACATAATATACCTCATCTAAACCTAATATGCTGCTGTATATTTCCCTTATTTTTTTCAAAATAGTATCGATGACAAGTCGCAGCATTTTCATATTATTTAACCTCCCAACTAATAATATCTGGATATGCAATTGCTTGATAATCTTCCTTTTTTGAAAGATGCTCCTTTGATAGGGCTATTATAGGATTTTTAATAATACCTATCTTATCCTTTGTAAAAACATAAATATAGTCTACCCTAAAGCCTATAAGTATTCCATTTTGTACCCCTATAGTTGTATAAGGTATTACCCTTAATCTTTTGTTTATTTCATAATCTTCTATCTGAGTTATTTCTTTTTCATCCTTCAATATTTCTATTATTTCATTTGGTAAAATTCCAGAAATATAGTTCAAGTCCGCTATAACTATTGGGCAACCCGATAAAGGATCCTTAAGACAATTTCCTGTATCAAGTAGTGCAGTAACCCTAATCTGTTTATCTTCATTAACTATGCTAAGCTCAACTGTTTTACTCTTTAAGTAATAATGTCTATCCACTACATCAAATACAATCTTTATAATAAATATAGAAACTATAATCCCTAATAATAAATACTTTGAAGACATTTTATTCAACACCATTACACCGTTTACAGATGAAAAATCTCCATTGCTTAAATAAAATATAGATAATATTGCACCACCTATAAAAAACGAAACCCCATAAAACAACAAAAGCTGTTTTATAAATGCCTTTAAACTTCTTGGCCAAAAGGCTATAATAATCATTAAAATTGACATACATATTTTCATAATTGCAGAATAAAATATACTTAGTGAGGGGAAAAAAACTATAAAGACATAAAATGTGCCAATAACCGAAGATAATAAAATATAATATGTTTTTCTATTTAACCTACAAAACCTATTTACAATGTATAACAATAGAAAATTAAGTAAAACATTCTCTGCCAATAGTACATCTAAATAAATTACCTGCATTAATGCCCACCTCCACGTGGACAACTTTTTAATATAATTATACAACCTTCTGACTATAAATTTTGTCATATCATATTCTATTTATATAAAAAATAAATACATATTATGATTTTTTTATACAAATAAAAAAGTTAAAATTAAAATTTTTGCATAATATGCAAAAAAGATAGGTATGTACCTCATACCTATCTCTTCTATCCTCTTATCTTCTTGCTCTTTGATTACGTATAAATGGTGGAATATCTAAATCAGAATCTGGTTCAAAATTAATCACCTTTGCTGACTTTTCTTCATCAGCTGATTCCTTTTCCTTCTCTTCTACGTTTACTTCCCTTACCTTATCAAAACCTGTTGCTATAACAGTAATACTAATCTCATCGCCCATACTTTCATCTACTGCAGTACCAAATATAACATTTGCATCAGGATCTGCAACTTGTCTTACTTGTTCTGCAGCTTCATCAACTTCAAATAATGTTAGATTTAGTCCACCTGTTACATTAATTAAAACACCTGTTGCACCATCAATAGTTGTTTCAAGTAGTGGGCTTGATATTGCCATCTTAACAGCTTCAATTGCTCTATTTTCACCAGAAGCTCTACCAATACCCATATGAGCTAAACCTCTATTTAACATAATAGTTTTTATGTCCGCAAAGTCAAGGTTTATAACTCCTGGTTTTACTATAAGGTCTGAAATACCCTGAACACCCTGTCTTAAGACATCATCTGCTATTCTAAAGGCCTCTGTAATTGGTGTCTTTTTATCTATAATATGCTTTAATCTATCATTTGGAATAGTAACTAAAGTATCAACTTTTTCCTTTAATTTAGCTATTCCCTTTTCAGCATTAATTCTTCTTATTCCTCTTTCAAAGTCAAAAGGCTTTGTAACAACACCAACTGTTAATATTCCCATTTCCTTTGCAATTTCAGCAATAACAGGTGCAGCACCAGTTCCAGTACCACCACCCATACCTGCTGTAATAAATACTAAATCTGCATCCTTAATAGCTTGTACAATAATTTCTCTACTCTCTTCTGCTGATTTCTCACCAATCTCAGGATTAGCACCTGCACCAAGTCCCTTTGTAAGCTTTTCACCTATTTGTATCTTAACTGGTGCCTTTGAATGGTGTAATGCTTGTCTATCTGTGTTAACTGATATAAACTCAACACCTTGCAATCCTGATTCAATCATTCTATTAACAGCGTTATTACCGCCTCCACCTACTCCTATAACCTTTATTATAGCACCTGCTTCAACTTCAAAATCAAAATCTAGCACATTTATACCCCCTTTTGCATTTTAGAAAAAGTCTACAAAAAAATCTTTGATTTTGTCCAATATATTTCTTTTACTTAAAGAGCCGTCTTCAACATAATCTTCAAAACTACTATCTTCTTCCTTCTTAGGAACTGAATGTGATAGCTCCACTGTGCTTGTCCTTTTTTCCTTTAAAGCATAAAAGGCAGTTCCAGCTGAAGCTGAATATATTGGATTTGCAACTCCAATATAATTTGGATAACCAAATCTAACAGGCAATTCAAAACTTGACTGTGCAACATCCTGAATGCCTTTAATATTAAAGAGACCTCCTCCTGTTATAACAACACCAGCAGAAATTGAATTGTATAAATTTCTATCCTCCAATTCTTTTCTTACAAGATATAGCATTTCTGAAATTCTTGCCTCCATTATCTCTGCTATATCCTTAAGGTAAACTTCCTTTTCAGACTTACCACCAATACTGTTTATCTTTATTATATCATTATTTCTTATTAAATTTGAAGTAGCTACTCCATATTGTCTCTTAATTTTTTCTGCATCAGTTGATGTTATTTTGCATATAATTGAAATATCATTTGTAATATGATTTCCTCCTACTGGTATTACTTTGGTAAATATTAGTGATCCCTTTCTAAATACAGAGATATCAGTTGTCTCAGCACCAACATCAATTAAAGCTACACCAAGTTCCTTCTCATCATCACTTAAAACCACACTTGATGTTGCAAGTGGTTCTAAAATTATACCATCACAGGCTAATCCTGCCTTTTGTATGCTTCTTATTATATTTTGAACAGTTGTACAGGATGCAACAATTAAATTAGCATCCACCTCAAGCCTAACCCCTACCATACCAATTGGATCTCTTATTTCATCATATCCATCAACAATATATTGTTCTGGTATAATATCTATTATCTCTTTATCCTGCGGAATTGCTACAACCTTAGCTGCCTCAAGTACCCTATTTACATCCTCCTTTGTAATTTCCTTATCATCCCTTGAAACAGCTATAACTCCCTTTGTTTTATATAGGTTAGTATATCCTCCAGGAATATTCACAAATACTGATTTTACTTTTTTATTTGACATATGTTCTGCTTGTTTTAGTGCACTATTAATTGCTTCAACAGTTGAATCTATATCAACTATAATTCCCTTCTTAACACCCTTACACTCGGAGGTTCCAACACCTAAAACATTAAACTGCTTATTTTTCATTTCAGCAATTATTATACACACTTTAGATGAACCTATATCTAAGGCTGCAACTACATTGCTCATTTAAATTTTAACCTCCCAACATTAGTATATTATTTATATAATTCAACAAAAATTTTTAATTCCCTTTTAACAAGACAAATTTTATTTTACTATTTAATTATCGTAACATTTTTAAAAAAATTTAGTCTAAACTATAATAATTTTTATCTTTTTATTTTTAAGTATTTAGGTTCAATATCTTCATTAACACCCTTTATTGTAATTTCATCCTGCTTTATTAAATTCAATTTCAATCCTCTCAATTCCATTGTTTTATACCAGCTATCAGGATTATACATAGCATAGTAAAGTGCATCTTTATCACCTATTGCTTTAATTGTAAAGGGTGGTGTTATATAATTCCCGTTTATCATAATAATAGGACCTTCACAGGTTATTGAGGTATTAGCAACTACTCTATACCCATTAACTTCAATTGCTTCTGCATTTGCATTTTTTAAATCAACAATAAGCTGTCTTAAATCAAAATCATGTACTATACTATTCCATAATTCAAAGTCATTTAAGTAAGTACTCCTTCGTGCATCATCAACCTTTACTTCTATTCCTGGTCCCTTAACCTGCTCCATTCCTGATAACATTTTGGCCTCTTCATATT
This sequence comes from Caloramator sp., assembly GCF_020054765.1. Classification (NCBI taxonomy): domain Bacteria; kingdom Bacillati; phylum Bacillota; class Clostridia; order Eubacteriales; family Clostridiaceae; genus Caloramator; species Caloramator sp. The sequence goes on from NZ_JAIHAO010000020.1 coordinate 12,389, forward strand.
CCTTTTTTAAAGATTCGAGTATTGTTTTTGTCCTTTTTTCACTTGTAGTATATTGATTATATTTTACCTGAAGTTCAACTAAATTTTTAGATAGTGCTGCCACTTCTCTATTTAATGTGAAATTTTCGTGTTTAAGTCTTTGATAATCCCTATAAGTCAAAAACATTGTTTTAGTTGGAGTAGATTTAACTAAAAAAGATGTAATTACAATACCAGTAAATATACCTGACATCATAAGGAGAAGTTTTGATTCATTAAATTTCATTTCACTACTCCTCCTTTTCCTTCATCTTACTCCCTATCTTTTCCAATATCATTCTTCTTATAAGGGCAAAGTTATTAAAAATTCTACTTCCAAATACCACAACAGCTGCCAAGTAAATAGGTACATTTAATGCATCCCCAAGATAAGTTAGTCCTATAGCAAGTACAATATTACTAAAAAAACCTGATATAAATATATCCGAATCAAACTTTTTTTCAAGGGATGCCCTTGCCCCTCCAAAAACAGAATCAAGGGCTGCAAGTATTGCTACTGGAATATAGGCAGTAAATGAATTTGGAATATCTATCTTCAAAAATATACCTAACAAAACACCTATAAAAAGTCCTATTAAAGGTATCATCTCATCACCTTCCTGGTTTAGCATATTTAAATTCTATCTTTTTATTGTACTTTAATACTTTAACATTATCTGACTTTTCAATTGTATAGGCTATTCTATCTGCATTTTGTTCTAAAATATTTCCGGGCATTTTAAATGCACCTTCTAATATACTTGGATCTCCTATAGCCTTTATAACAAACTTATCCTGTGGACTAAATTTTGTGTCATTTATTTTTATAAACGCACCTGCCTCTCTTATTTGAGTTCTTGCTATATATCTTTCTTCATTTATTGATATTGCCTCTGCACCAGATGAGTTTAATTCATTTATAATATCTAAAATATCAGTAGCATAAACTTGGTTTATATAATTATTTTTAACATTATCTACTGGAGAAATTGTAATAACAATACCTTGACCCTCAGCATCATTAAGTCCCGCCAAGACTCTTAAATTATCAAGCTCGTTTTTTAACTTTTCAGCAGCCTCATTACCTATTGTAACTGATTTTTCCATTTCATCAATTTTTGATTGATACTCTCTAACCTTCAAATCCAATTCTTCCTTTTGCTTTTTTAAAAGTTCGTTTTGCTTAACTAAGTCACTTATTTGTCTTGTATCAACAATTTTGGTCTTTGAATAAGAAATTCTATACTGATAAGTTACCATAAAACCTAATATAAGACAAATAAAGGCTAAACTCAACTGTGATTTTAATTTTTTCATCTAATCACCTCTTTTCGTTAAATACAGCTGTTCCATCAGAACTTATATCTATAGTCCCCTTCTTACCATTTAATTCTGAACTTTTCAAAAGAGTCATCGCAAAGGAAAGTTTATATTCTAAATTAGAACAATCTCCTACACATATATTAATTCCACTTTTTGTTACAATATTAACATTATAAGGATCTTTAACATCTACCTTCTCAATTTGGGACTTTATATCTGGATACGAAAAAATCTTTAATACCTCAACAATACTTTTTAATTTTATAGTATCACTGGTAACATATTCATTAAACACATATTCCTTAGCATCAATTCCTTCTATATATATAAGCTTGCCATTAGGAAATTGGTTTATAGTATGAACCATTCTTCCTTCACTATCAATATCTACAAAATAATTTTTTACTCTTATAATTCCCTTTATATCCTTTTCTTCAATTGTCAATAAAATCTTTGAAGGAAGTTTTTTATTTATTTTTACGTCTTTAACGTAGGGATTATTTAAAATATTCATTTTTACTCTATCTTTATCTAAAAAAAATATATTTTCTCCTATTACATTTGCTAAAATGATAGCCTCATCCCTTGATATCAAATTATTATTTTTAACTTCAACTTCCTTTATTTTAAAATAATCTGATTTTAATGAAATTACAACTGTAATTGAAAGAATTATAAAAATGATTAAAAATGATAAAAACCTTTTTTGTTTTTGTCTTTTAATAAGTTTTTCCTCCATAACACCATCCCTTGTATTTTAATAAATTTGTTGCAGGATAATTCCTACAACATTATTTTTTAATTTCTTCTATAAGATTTACTATATTATCTGCAGCATCAATTTTTGAAAGTTTTTTTGATGCATTAGACATATTCATTAGTATCTCTTTATTTTTAACTATATTTAATACCTGTTCCTTTAATATATCATTTTTTAGTTCTGATTCTTTTATTATAATACAGGCACCTTTTTCTTCTAATGCTCTTGCATTATATTCCTGATGATTATTCGCAACATAAGGGGAAGGTATTAAAATTGACGGTTTTCCTAATGCAGTTATCTCAGATATAATGGTAGCACCTGCCCTACTTATAATCAAATCTGAGGCTGCTAATGCATCCTGCATATTATACACATATGGTAAAATTTTTATTCCCTTCATATTGTTTATTTGATATTTAGTATTTACTTTATGAATTACATCATTGTAATTTTTTTCACCTGTTATAAATATAAGCTGTATATCGTTCCTATACAGTTCATGTATAATATCAACAACTGCACTATTTATATTTTTTGCCCCTCTACTTCCGCCGACCACTAAAACAATTGGCTTATTTTTCTCAAGCCCCATTGACAAAATTGCCTGTTCTTTGTTGGCCACAAGTATCTGTTTCCTTATTGGATTTCCTGTATACACAACCTTATTCTTAGGAAAATATTTTTCAGATTCCCTAAATGTTATAGCAATTTTATCAACAAAGTGTGAAAGAATCTTATTGGTAACACCTGGAAAAGCATTCTGTTCGTGAATTATTGTTGGTATCCCCTTTAGTGCCGCCTGCATTACCACAGGACCACATACATAGCCTCCAGTTCCAATAACCACATCTGGCTTAAACTCATTTATAATTTTACCAGCCTTACCAAATCCTCTTAATACCTTAATTAACGACTTAAAGGTACCAAAAGAAAGTCTTTTATTAAGTCCCTCAACAGGTATAAGCTTAATTTTAAATCCTTCCTTTGGAACTAATTTTCCTTCAAGTCCATTTTCGCTTCCAACAAAAATTATCTCTGCACCCTTATATTTTTCCTGTATTTTTTTTGCTATTGCTACACCAGGGTATATATGTCCTCCTGTACCCCCACCAGTAATTATCACCTTCATATCACTCAACTCCATCCTCTGTTATATATCTTGAGATATTTAATAGTATTCCAAGCCCTGCCATTGTAAAAAGTAACGATGAACCACCATAACTAATTAATGGTAGTGTGACACCAGTAACTGGCATAAAAGAAGATACAACTAAAAAGTTAACAGATGATTGAACTGCTATTATTGATGTAATTCCTAATGCTACAAGGCTCCCAAATTTATCTTTACATTTAATTGCAATTCTAATTCCTCTCCATATAAGCACAGAAAAGCATAAGATTATAAAGAAGGTAGCAATAAACCCTAATTCCTCTCCAATTATAGCAAATATAAAATCATTTTGTGCTTCTGGTATATAATAAAATTTCTGCTTTGAGAGGCCAAGTCCTCTACCAAACAATCCTCCAGCCCCCAATGCATAAAGGGACTGAATTGCTTGATATCCTGTTCCTAATTTATCAGCCCACGGATTTAAAAATCCAGTCAATCTATTCATTCTATAGGGTTCTTTAAAAATAGCAACTATTGCTAAAACCACACCTACTAAAAACAAAAGAATCATATGCCTTATCTTTGCACCACCTGCAAATAATAAGATAAGCGATACAGTAGCAATTATAACCGATGTACTCATATTAGGTTCTTTAATTATTAAAATTACAAAAATCCCCATAATAACAAGTCCTGGAAATAACCCTTTAAAAAAGCTTTTCATTTTATCTTGACCTTTTTTTTCAATCATATTAGCCAAAAATAAAACTATAAAAATCTTTGCTATCTCAGATGGCTGAATTTTTGCAAATCCAAACCCCAGCCATCTTCTTGCCCCCTTAACAGGTGGAAAAAAGAAAACTCCTATTAACATAAGTATTACAATAAAAAATCCAAAAATTAAGATGTTTTTATTTCTCCAAAACCTATAATCTATATTTGATGTAAACAACATAACAATAATTCCTAAAACTGCCCATATACTTTGTCTAATCAAGAAATAGTGTGGATTACCATAATATATCTCTCCTTCAGGCATACTGGCACTAAAAACCATAGAAATACCTATGGAAAGTAATATAAGTATATCTGCAAAGAGGACAAAGTCAATAGGACCTTTTTTTTTCTTCATGCTAAACCCCCTAAAAACTAATTGCTAAAAAACCAATTAAACAAAATATAGCAGTAAATATACTAAACCAAGCAACAATCTTAGTTTCATGCCAACCTAACTGTTCATAGTGATGATGAAGTGGTGCCATTTTAAATACTCTTTTCTTTGTTAGTTTAAAACTAACAACCTGAATTATTACTGAAAGTGTCTCAACAACATATATTAGCCCAACTATTACTATTATGAAGGGCATCTTTAATAAAATTGCAAGTGCAGATATAGCACCACCTAAAGCAAGGGATCCTGTATCTCCCATAAAGACCTGTGCTGGATATGCATTATATTTTAAAAATCCTAAAAGCCCTCCTGCAAGGGCACCACAAAACAATGATAGATCCTGCCTTTTTAATCCATAGGTCACAATAGCAAAGAAAACACAGATAATTAAAGTAACACTGGCTGCTAAACCATCTAATCCATCAGTTAAGTTAACTGCATTAGTAGTTCCCACAACAACAAAAACCATAAATGGTATATAGAAACTACCTAAATTAATAAATTTAGTTGTATATGGTATATGCACCATACTTCCAATCTCAGGATTGTTATAGGCATAAATTGAAAGAATTAATGCAAAGGTTATTTGACCTATTAATTTTTGATAGGCCCTTAATCCTAAGTTCTGCTTTCGAATTATCTTCAAACTATCGTCAAGAAGCCCTATAAAACCATATCCAACAGTTGTAATCAACGCAATCCATAGTGCACTGCTTATTTTTGAAGAAAGAGCCAATACTGATATTATTAAACTTATTATAAACATCAGTCCACCCATCGTTGGTGTTCCAGCCTTTTTAAGATGGCTTTTTGGTCCCTCCTCTCTAATATTTTGTCCAAACTTAAATATCTTAAGAAGAGGGATAACTATTGGTCCTATCAAAAGTACAATTACAAAAGAAAGTATTGTAGCAAAAATCGTAAGCTCCATGTTTACAACCTCACTTCCTATGCTCTTTTAAATTGTCAGATATATACTCAAGCTCCATACCTCTTGAAGCCTTTATTAAAATAATATCATTTCCTTTAACATTACTTTTAATAAAATTTAGTGCCTCCTCTTTAGTTTTAAAATAATAGGATTCAATTTTATTTTCAGCTTTTTCATAGTAATATTTTGCATAATCACCAATTGCAACTAACATATCACACTTATTCGCAGCATATCCTCCAACTTCCTTATGTAACTCAACTGAATACTCTCCAAGTTCAAACATATCTCCTAAGACTGCAATTTTTCTTCCCTTAAACTTACTTAAAACATCTAATGCAGCCTTCATAGAATCTGGATTAGCATTATAGCAGTCAATTATTAGCTTAATATCCTGCTCTAATTCAACAATGTTCATTCTCATATTACCGGGATTAAATACTAAAATTCCATTATATATTTCTTCATAATTTAAACCTAAAATATCTCCTACTGCTATTGCAGATAAGGCATTATATATGTTGTGTGTTCCTGGTAGTACAACTTTAAATTTTCTTTCAATACCTGATAATAAGCATTTAAATTCCATTCCCTCAGAACCTAAATCTATTATATCATAAGCTTTATATTCAGCATTATTATTAATTGCAAATTTAACGACTTTATATTTATCTGTCACTACTTTATTTAGCATATCATCATCAGCATTTATTATCAATATGTTATCCTCTTTAAAAAATGTAGTTATTTCCATTTTAGCCTTTAGTATATTTTCCCTACTTCCTAATTTTTCAATATGTGCTGTTCCTATATTACTAATCACAGCAATATTAGGATTTGCTACATATGCTGAACTTTCAATCTCTCCAAAACGGTCCATTCCCATTTCTAAAACAGCTGCTTTATGATTTGGATTTAGATTTAAAACTGTCATTGGTATTCCTATCTCATTATTAAAATTTTTTTCTGTCTTTAATACATTTAACTTTTGGGATAAAACTGAAGCAATCATCTCCTTAATTGTTGTTTTACCACTACTTCCAGTAACCGCAACAACAGGAATATCATATCTTAACCTATAATATTTTGCTATTTCTTTATAGGCCCTTAATGTGTCGTCCACTAAAATTTGAGGTATATCCACATTTGAATCTAACTTTGAAACTACAGCACATAAAGCACCTTTTTCTTTAACTTCCTTTATAAAATTATGCCCATCAAATCTTTCTCCAATAAGTGCGACAAAAACATCACCCTCTTCAATTCTTCTACTGTCTGTTTGTATTTTATTTACTTTTATTTTTGTATCCTTTATATTATGTGTTTTTCCCTTTGTAGCTGTAATAATATCCTCAAGAGTTACTACTTCCTTCAAAATATCCTCTACAATTTTTCTTTCATCAAATTCTATAACTTTGTCCTTAAGTATTTGATATTTTTCATGTCCTTTTCCAGCAATCACTATTACATCACCCTTCAATGAATTTTTTATGGCATATTCAATTGCCTTCCTTCTATCTTCAATTATAACATACTTACAATTAGTAGTATCAATACCAGGTATAATATCTTTTATTATATCCTGTGGTTCTTCACTTCTTGGGTTATCAGATGTTATAATACAAAAATCAGAAAGTAGCCCTGCAGCCTTGCCCATAAGCGGTCTTTTTCCTCTGTCTCTATCGCCTCCACATCCAAATACAGTAATTAACCTTCCTCTTGTATATTCCCTTGCAGCTTTTAATATATTTTCTATTCCATCAGGAGTATGTGCATAATCAATTACAATTGTGGAGCCTATATTACAACTAATTTTTTCACTTCTACCAGGTACTGATTTTAATTTTTCAACTCCCTTTACTGCAACTTCAATAGGAATATTTAATGAAACTGCTGCAGCTATGCTTCCTAATGCATTATAAACATTAAATTTACCTGGCAGATGTAGTTTTACTCTTCTAATATAATTATCTAATATTAAATCAAATTCTGTCCCATCTGAATCTATTATTAAATTCTTTGCCATAATATCTGCTTTATTATCTATTCCAAATGTTATTATCTTTTTATTTTTAAATAAACCCAAAGCTTTTTTTCCATATTCATCATCAATATTTATAACACAATATTCACTACAATTAATCAATTTCATTTTTGCATTAAAATAATTTTCCATAGTCCCATGAAAATCTAAGTGATCCTGTGTTAAGTTTGTAAAAATACCTACTTTAAAGTTTATTCCATAAACCCTTTTTAACTCAAGGGAATGCGATGAAACCTCCATAATACAATGGGTAATATTATTTTGTTTCATTTCATAAAAATACCTTTGTAAATCTAAAGATTCGGGGGTAGTTCTTTTAGCTTCTTCTATTTTATCTCCAATTATTTCATATATTGTACCTAATAGGGCTGTTTTTTTATTGAACTCATCTAAAATTGATTTAATCATAAATGTAGTTGTAGTCTTACCATTTGTACCAGTAACACCAATAACCTCTAAAGAATTTAAAGGTGTACCATAAAATTTAGCTGAAATAGCTGCCATAGCTTCTCTTGTATCCTTTACCTTCACAACTGTAATATCATTACCAACAAAAACATCCTTTGAAACAACTACTGCCCTTGCACCCTTCTCTACAGCTTCCTTTATAAATAAGTGTCCATCTGTTTTAAACCCCTCAATACAGAAAAAAAGGCTATCATTTGTAACATCACTACTTGCATATGATAGTTGTCTTATCTCTACATCTTCTCCCTGTAACAGCTCAAAATCCAACCCATCAAGCAGATAAAAAAGATTCATAAATACACCCCCTTTAATTTTTTAGCACAATATGGAATACCATATTGTGCTAAATTTATTAATCCTCCGGCTGTTCTAATAGTACATTTATTGTAGTGTTTTTATCAACCTCTTGTCCAGGTAAAATATCCTGTGTTGCTCCAATACCATCACCTGAAATATTAACTTTTATTCCCAGAGCTTTAGCAAGTTCCGTAATTTCCTTTTTAGTCATATTCTTAAAATCAGGAACAACCACCTTTAAATCTTTGTTTTGTTCGTATCCCATATATAAAGTTATCCTTGTATTTTGTTTTACAGAAACTCCAGGCTTTGGACTCATATCATAAACTATATCTCCATTTCCTTGCTTCTCATAGTCAATCTTATTTTGTTTTAGAATATTGACAGCCTCGTTCAATTTTAAACCTCTAATTTCTGGTAAAACCACTTCGGGTATTATTACTTCAACACTATCTGGTTCAATATTTAAGTATTTAACTATATCTTCGATTATAATCTTTGCAAGAGGTGCAGCTGTACTACCTGCATAATAGTTTGTAGGATCTGGTTCATCTATTGATACTAAAATAGTAAATCTTGGATTGTTAGCAGGAACAATTGCACCAAAGGATGAAATATACTTACCTGGCTCATAACCTGATTTTGGGTTTTGTGCAACCTTTTGTGCAGTACCAGTTTTTCCTCCAACGTGATACCCTTCTAAATATGCCTTCTTTGCTCCTCCCTTTGATACGACGAGTTCCAACAAATTTCTTAATTCCACAGCCGTCTCCTTTGAAATTACTTGTTTTATAACCTGAGGTTTGTATTCTTTAATAACAGATGTATTTCCATCCTCATCGATATATAACACCTTTTTTAAAAAGTGAGGCCTCATCATTACACCATCGTTTGCAATTGCAGATAATGCTGTAATATACTGAATTCCTGTTACTGCAACACCTTGACCAAAGGCTTGGTTTGCTGTTTCCACAGGTCCCATACTTGATACCGGAATCAATATACCCTTTTCTTCACCTGGAAAATCTATACCAGTTTTTTGGCCAAATCCAAATTGTGCAAAATACTTACGAAGCCTTTGTGCACCAAGTTCAATACCTAACTCCATAAAGCCTACATTACAAGAATTTTGTAGAATTTCAGCAAATGTTTGAGTACCGTGTCCTGAAGTTTTCCAACATTTTATTCTTCTTCCTGCAACCACCTTGCCTCCTGTACATACATATTTACTGTTTTCGTTTACTATATTTTCCTCAAGTGCTGCAGCAGCAGTATATACCTTCAAAATAGAACCTGGCTCAAAATTTTCTTGAACCATTCTATTTCTCCAACTATCCATTGCCTCCTGAAGATCTTTACCAGCAATTGGATTATTAGGATCATAATCCGGTTTGTTCGCCATAGCAAGAATTTCTCCTGTCTTAGGGTCCATAACTATTGCACTTATTCTCTTTGCTTTATATTCCTCAAGTCCTTGTTCTAAAGCCCTCTCAACAAAAAATTGAATTGACTGATCTATCGTTAAAACTAAATCATATCCATTTTTAGGCGGAATATAGGTAGGTGCATCATAGGGCAACTCTCTGTGATATGCATCACCCTGTATAATTAATCTACCAAATTTTCCTTTTAACTCTTTATTATAATACATCTCAATTCCTGATCTTCCATCACCATCTGCGTTTGTAGTTCCCAAAACATGTGCTAAAAAATTGCCATTAGGATAGTATCGCTTTGTATCCTCAGATACTATTACCCCTGGCAACTTTAGTTCTCTTATTTTATTTCCTATGTCTTTATCAATTCTTCTTTTTAGTATAACAGCATTATAATTCATATTTAATTTTTTCAAAATACTATCTTGACTTAATTCAAGTAGAGGAGCTAATTTTCTTGCCATCTCCTCTTTAGTGATTTTGTTATTTTTAACTGCATCATTTACATCCTTTAAAACCACATCAACTCTACTTACATTTCCACTTAAAGCCAGAACATTTCCATTTCTATCCAAAATCTTTCCCCTTTTTGCTTCAATAATAATTTCATTTGTCCACTGTTCCTTTGCCATTCTCTGTAATTGGGGAGACCAAACAAGCTGAACCCAAGCATATCTTCCTACTATTACTGTTTGAACTATAATCATTATAATGTATATAACTACTATTCTCCTTTTCATCAACAGCGTTGTCCTTGACAAATACATCCCCCCTATGTTTATTAATAAATCAATGGATGAAACCTACAAACTTTTGAAATAACTTATAGGCTGTAACCTTTTTGTCTTCAGCAGAAGATAACATCTTGACATCAACGTATTTTACCTCTTCTGCCTTAGGATTTACCATATTGTATTTTTTTACAGCTTCACCTTCAATCTTTTTTATATTATTCTTAATAGCAAGTGACACCTGGAGATTCTCATTTTCCTTTTGTACCTGTGCAACTTGACTCTTTAATTCCCTAAGTTCATTATTCATATTATATATTAGTACAAACCTTGATAATGTAAATAATGAAAGTCCAAACATAAATACTATAAATCTTAATACCTTAAGTTTTGTCTTTAAATTTTTATTCTTATTCTTTTTAGGTTTTTCTACTTTTTTTACCTTCTTTTTCTCTTTAATCTCAACCTTATAGGCAACATTACCCTGCGTTTTATATCTATTCTTATTACTTGCCATTACCATAATTATTCACCCCCGCACACCTTTAGAACCTATATTTTTTGAGCTATTCTAAGTTTTGCACTTCTTGCTCTTGGATTATATTCTATTTCTTCATCTGATGGTATTATTGGTTTTTTTGTAATTATTTCAATATCTCCCCTCTTGCCACAAACACAAACCGGAAAGCTTGGCGGACATGTACAAGGATTTTGTCTATTCTTGAAAACATTTTTTACAATTCTATCCTCTAAGGAATGGAATGTTATTATACATAACCTTCCCCCACTTTTTAAAACATCCAAACAATCATTAACAGCATTTTCTAATATTTCAATCTCCTTATTAACTTCTATACGAATTGCTTGAAATGTTCTCTTTGCTGGATGTGGTCCTTCACGTCTTGCAGATGCAGGTATTGCAGATTTTATAACATCCACAAGCTCATAGGTTGTTTCAATCGGTTTTACACCTCTTTGTTTAACTATAAAATCTGCAATTCTTGAGGCCCATTTTTCTTCTCCATATTCCTTAAGAATATATATTAATTGTTCTTTTTTATAACCGTTAACAACATCATAGGCTGTTATATCCACTTCTCTATTCATTCTCATATCAAGCTTTGCATTATGCATATAACTAAATCCTCTATCTGGAGTGTCAAGCTGATATGATGAAACACCTAAATCAAGCAAAATACCATCAACAGCATCTATATTTTGTTCCTTTAAAACTTCCTTAATATTTGCAAAATTGTTATGTACAAACCTAACATTATTGAAATCTTTAAGCCTATCCATAGATGCTCTTAATGCATCCTTATCTTGGTCTATTCCAATAAGTAATCCTTCACTTAACCTTTTTACTATTTCACTTGAGTGACCAGCACCACCTAAAGTACCATCAACATATATACCATCGGGTTTTATATTTAAACCCTCAATACATTCCTGCAGCATAATTGAAATATGTTTAAATTCCATATTCATTACCACCTCGTTACTATATTCCAAGCTGTGACATCTTCTCTGCTATTTCATCGTAGTCTATATTTTGTTCATTGTATTCAAGCCACTTATCTTTACTCCAAATTTCAATTCTATTTGAAACCCCTATACTTACTATTTCCTTTTCTATATTTGCATATTCGATAAGATTTTGGGGAATTAATGCTCTACCTTGCTTGTCTATTTCAACCTCCGATGCTCCAGAAAAGAAAAATCTAACAAAGGCACGGGCGTCCTTATTTGTTAAAGGAAGTTGCTTCAACTTATCCTCAAGCTTCTTCCATTCATCAATAGGATAAACATATAGACAGCCATCGAGCCCCTTTGTAATTATAAACTTTCCACCTAAACCCTCTCTAAACTTTGCTGGAACAATCATTCTATTCTTGGCATCAAGTGCGTGACTATACTCCCCAATAAACATCTTATCCTCCACTTTTAAACCACTTTGCTCCACTTTTCACCACTACAATTATAATTCTATAATAAAAATAAAAATCCTTCCATAGTATTTTTATTTTTTTTCAAAAAAAATTTTTAGCCAAGGAAAATTCCTTGGCTAAATTGGTGATTAAGATGGAAGATAAGCATTATGAGTTGTCATATTATAATATTCAACTATAAGCTTATCTAATTCTTGGCTTAAATATAATACTTTATCTAATTTATTTGACAAAATTGCATTATATAACTCAATTCTTAAATTTTCGATTCTTTCCTTTAGCATTTTAAACCCCTCCCCCTTTATATTGTGGTGAAAAGTGGAGGTTCGCTTATATTTTACATCTTTTTCGAATATTTTGTCAATGATTAACTTATTTTTGCGAAAAAATTATTTAAAATAGAATTTGTTTCTACAATCTCTTTAAAATGTGTTCTGATTCGACTCTTTTCCCCAGGCCATTTAGTGCAATACCTATTGCTCCTAAGCTTGTAAACCTATCTAATTCTTCTGGGAGTCTTTGTAACGGCAATTCATCATAATTATAGTTAATAAAATCCTGCTCCTCTAAAATTGAAATAGGTTGAGAATAATCAAGATTATTAAAATTAAAAATGTCCTTGTGCTGCACAATATCACCCCTTTAAATTATTGTTTGCACAAGGACTAATATTATTCTATTTATTCTTCAATGTTTTTATAATCTTTGCCGCATCATCCTTAGTCCAGTCCTTTGATTTTTCCTTACCAGTTACTTTTTTAGTAAAATCCATAAGTTGTGTTTCCGACATCCCTTTATCCTTTGCAAGTTTTGCAATAAAGGCCTTTTGGCTTGCTGTAGCTAAATTCACCTTTATATTTGTACTTATCAACTCATCTAATTCCTCTATATCTTGTGTAAACATACCTGATGTCCTCGTTGCAGTTAATATAGCATCCACAAGTGCTCTCTTCTTTGAAAGCTTTAATACAGTATTTGCAACTCCATATGGATTCTGATTTAAAAACTTACTTTCTCTGCTATTGCAGGATCCTAATCCTTCTGAAACAATATTACCTAAACTATTTTTAAGAGTGCACTTACAAACATAATGAAAGATACCCTCTTTAAAGTCTTCTATCTTCTCTAAAATTTCAACCTGTACTGATAAATTAAGAAGTGAACATAGTTTTTCAGCTCCTGATTTTAATAAACTTGGCTTTGGGTATTCTGCTATCTTACCATAATCCTCTCCATCTTTAAAATTTTCCTTTATGTAATTTACTATTAATTGATAGGAATTTATCTCATTTTTTATATCCTCTTCTGTTAAAAAATTAAACATCTCCTTTTCCATTAAATCACCTCATTCTTTTTTAAAAATATCTAAATTATTATATGCAAGTTCTAAATAATCGAGCGTTCTTTTACAAGAAGTTTTTAACATTAACTCCTTTGATTTTAATATATTTAATACCGATGTTTTTATCCTGCACATACAAAGGAGTCTATTTAACTCTTCGCTATCCTTAAGCATTAGTGCATAGGAAATATACTTTTCACAATCCGAATAATTTCCCTTTAGAAAACATATCTTCGCATTTATTGTTAATACATTAAAATCAAATTTATAATCCCTATATTTATCATCTATTATCTGCAAACACAAATCATAATATTTATTCTTATAACAACTATCTAATATGTCATAAAAATTTATATCTTTTTTATCAAATATAAGTCTTTTCACATATCCTTCAACTTTACTATTTTTACTTCTTAAAAGCAACTTTATGATGGCTTCTAAATAAATACTTTTCCCTTTATATTCAGTGTTAAAATAAAAATAATTATGGGCATCTATTAACTCTGAAAGATTTTCTTTCTTAATTATTTCTACAAAATCCTTAAATTTTGTTAAATATAGATTGCTATCAAGAAGAACACAACAAATACCCAATGTTAAGAAAAATTCTTTATCTAAATATTTAAAATAAGTAAATATAAGGTCAAGACACCTACTAAATTCACCTATATGATAATAGGCAATAATTCTTGATTCTACAGATTCTAAATCATCTTCAAGAATACTATATTTTATAACCTCCTCCCACCTTGCAGTATCCCTAAGTCCCCTCATCATATTAATGTATAAATCCTTACCCTGTATATTTAAATTGTATCTTAAATATCTTTCTATCACATTTATATCAAAATTAAGAACCTTAAATATCTTGAACATCTTGTTTAAAAATATATATTCCTTTTTTGACATATATGCATAACTATAGTATTTTAAAGAGGTAGAATATTCCTCTAAAAAATAATAAACCTCTCCTAATTCATAATATGGAAAAAAGCTGTTACATCCCCACAAACCTATGTTAAAATCTTTAATTTTTAAACAGCTAAAAAATCTTCAACAGCTTCATTATAATTTCCAAGACTTTTATTTATCAATCCTGAAAAATAGAAGGAATCTCCATATTTTTTTTGTTTTAGTTCCTCAAGGAGCATTTTAGCTTCGATATACCTATTTTTATAAAAATATGATAAAGCCACTAATCTCTTAGTATATTCGTCTACACCCCTATGCTGTATTCCACTATATAGCTTTATTACATCATCAAACTCACAGGATAAATAGTGTAATTCCATACTATAAACAACAAAATCATAATTAGATAGATTATCTATATATTTGTTTAAACCTTTATATATATTTACATCTTCATCTTTAGAAGTTTTTTCATTTAAAATTATATCTAATGCCTCTAAATCGTCAGAAGTAACTCTTTTACCATTATAGCCTATGTATGTAATATTTCTTTTGTGAAGCCTTATTTGTTTTTCAACTACAATTCCCTCTGCTCTATTTTGAATTACATTAAAATAGTATGCATCCTTCTCAAGCTTTAAATTCTTCATATGTTCTATATCTGATATCTTCTCATTTGACATAATAAATAACACATATTCCCCAGTTACATAGGAAAGAACCATATTTTTTAATTTAGACATACTTCCATCAAAATTGATTTTTAAAATCCTAATATCCTTCCTATTGAACTCCTTTGAATTAATAGGTACATATATTATATCCTTAGATATACATTTTAGCTGTTTCACTAATTCATCTTCCAAATCACAAACCCCTAATATAACACACGTAATTGACATATATCCCCCTTTATCCCACCCTCCCACCCTTAATTTTAATATCTTGCTTGGAAATAAACATCCAATGTGGTTGATTGTCCACTATTAGTAGATTTATATCCAAGCCTTACATATCTTAAAAATTTACTTGGTATTATAAGTTCCTTTTCACCTGAATCTACTGTAACATCTGATATATGAGTAATTGCATCATCAGCATTATTAGTAGGACTTATTTCAACAACTATGGTTGCACTGTTGCTTCCTGTATTTTTAATATAAAAAACATAGTCAGAGTACATTGATACATCTATAAAACTAATATATGAGTAACTATCAGATGTGCTCAAATTGCTATTTAACTGACTTTCAAAGCTTCTCTTTGCAGTAACTATTTTTATTAAACCTTCACTATCTGTAGCTATCACCCTTTTATCTGTCCCATCATTTCCGTAAATTAAAATTGAATCCTGATTATAGGATAAATCCCTTATATCTAAATCGGTGTTGGTAATGTTAACATCTACATCACTTTCAATCGATGCAACCTCAATTCGTCCACTACTATCTGTTTTTATCTGTCTTTTATCAGTTCCATCGGTACCAAAAACAGAAACACTATCATCAGTTGTTAAATTTCTTATATCAAGGTCTGTCGACTGTACTGTCAATGTTTCATCAGATGTAATATAAATTTCACCATCACTATTTGTTTTTAATATTTTCATAGTAGTTCCGCCATCATTACTACCGTAGACTGCTACACCATCTTGACTACTTGATAGATTTCTAATATCCAAATCTGTTGCTGTTACATTTATTGGATTTTCAGTGGAAATTTGTAGCTTACCGTTTGAATCTACCTGTATAGGCGTAGTAACGCTTGATCCAAAAATCTGCACCTTAAGGTCACTTGCACTATTTGAAAAAACAGCATTATTAGGCATATATATCCCCCCTATTTATATACCTGATAAATAAATTTTATATTCACCCTTCCTTCACCATTTGTATATGTAGATATTCTATAGTATTTACCATAGTACTTTGGTACAAGAATTTCACATTGACTTATACAAACCCTCTTTTCAATATCTCTAACCCAAGTTAAACCATCTACACTTACATCAACACACACATCAACATCTTTATATCCTGTATTTTTTATAAAAAAACTACCTATAACCATTCTACTTACATCATAGACACTGCTATAACCGGTATTAATAAAATGTAAATCCATAGCCTCCTCTTTAACTTCTATAAACTTACCCTCATCATATACCCTTGGCTTTATAAAATTTATATATAGTTTTGGAACTGCAGAATACTGGCTACTTTTTGATGAACCAAAGGCTACAAGAGATTTTTTATTCTCTTCACATCTTAATAAAATACCTTTATTTATAACTTCACCACTCATCCACCTTTGTACAAAACTTGTTATGTTAATATTAATTAATCCATACTTTTTATAGGATATGTTTGTTCTAATATAGTCATTATAAAACTTAGGCTGCTGATTATATGTTGTGAAGTCACCAAAGTCCTCCTGTAGCATATAAACATATAAATTTTTGCTTAAACACTTAAAATAATCCTCAATCAAAAACAGCTGAAGTATTGCTGATGTTATAAAGGCATTATAGGGAAGAGAAGATATATCAAAGTATAAAAAACTTCTATATATAAAATTTCCATTAAAGCCACAAGAAATTATGTCTATGTTTATATTTTCATCCGGCCTTTCGTTTGTTATAGTTAATGATTTATCTGCTAAAAAAATTGCTTCACCCATACCACCACTCCTAATGCATTATATGTATCATATGCTTAAAAATTTAAAAAATACCTCTATTTTTTTAGATTTCATAATATATTAAAATAATTAAGGGGGGTTATAAACCACCCTCAGAATGCTGACAACCCCACTTGTTAGCTATAGTATGAAAAAGCCCCATGAAAGGATTTTATTAGGCTCTTTCATGAGTTTTAGCAATTCTTAGCTTTTCGACTTTGGAAAAGTCCGTAATTCGGCACAGGACGTGCCGAGCCGAGCGGCCATCAGGACGATGGCATCGCGAGGGTAG
>NZ_JAIHAO010000069.1:0-5982 GCF_020054765.1 Caloramator sp.
AAGATAGGATAAGAAAGATAGATGAAGAAATATATCCATATCAAGTAAGGGATTATATAAAGCAATCGTATTTTGTAGTATCAGCTAGGATGCATCCTATTATATCATCTATAGAATGCAATGTACCTAGTATAAGCATATCATATAGCAGAAAATATTGGGGAATTTTAGGTGATGGCTATAATCTTAAGGATTATATTATAGATATGAGACATTATGAAAATTACAACCAGATTTTCGAAGAATTTGAGAAAAAAGTAAGTTATTTGCAACAAAATAGAGAAAAATTTATAAAGAATATTCGTTTAAAGAATAAAAAAGATCAAGAAGTAATTTTACTAAAAATAAAAGATATATTGCAGAGAAAGGGGGAAAAAAGATGGAGCTTAGTCCCTTAGTTTCAGTTATAATTCCCATGTATAATGTAGAAAAATATATCTCTGATACACTGGAAAGTGTTTTAAACCAAACATATAAAAATCTAGAGATTATTATAATTGATGATGGAAGTACTGATAAAAGTGTAGATATTGTAACAAGTTTTAAAGATAAATTTAATAATATTCAATATATATACCAAAAAAATAGTGGTGTATCTAGTGCCAGAAATAAAGGGATATATAATGCAAAAGGGGAATATATAGCGTTCTTGGATAGTGACGATTTATGGGAGAAAACAAAGATTGAGAAACAGATGTACAGGATCTTGAATACTGGAGCGGGTGCATGTTATTGTGGATATATAGAATATATTAATGGGCGTATAAGAAATAAATTGCCAAAATCTTTTTTTGAAGAAAAAGCATTGATTCCAGTACTAATGAAAAAAACTGAAGCTTTTACAAGTACTTGGCTTATTAAAAAGGATATTATTGTCGATAATAATATTTTATTTACAGAAAACTGTCATTGGGCAGAAGATTTAGAATTTTTTTTAAAGATCCTTTCTATAACTAAGGTTAGTGCTGTCAAAGAATATTTAGCAGTTTATAGAATAAGATCTAATTCATTATCAACCTTTACGCCAAATCAAATGAGTGAGATAGAAATATGGTTGAGGTTTATTGAGTGGATTAGGCAAAATAAAAGACTATTGCTATATGAAGAAAAAGAAGTTGTTGACTTTGTTTATAACATAACCCTTCCTAGTATAACAGTTGATTATATTTTTAAAAGTTTAGTTTTAGGTTATGATATTACTTCTTTTCTAGATAAATATCAATTAAATAGTCATGTAGCTAGATATAAACCAAACATATCATTTAATTCTTTAAAAGTTTTAATAAAAAGAATGGCTATAGAGCATAGAGTAGTATTAAAAATGCTTTCATTTCTTTTTCTTAAGAAGAACTATAATTATTTTCATAGATGAGTAAATTTCATAATTTCTAAGCCTTGAAAACAAAGGATTAGAAAATTGTCAAAGAACAGGAGATGATATTTCACTAATTCAAAAACTTTATAACTGTGGATAACTATCTATAATAGGGATAGTCTCCCCTTTTTTTGCACAATTATAAAAATTTTAATGAAAATTATCCACATTTTTAATTTTTGAATTATGAAATGTTCTCGGATAAGTCAGCTCAAGATAAAAAAATCTATATTGAATAGAGAGGTAAAAATGAAAGTAAAAACAAGTTCAATTATTATTATATTACTATATTTGCGATATATATTTGAATTTATTACTTTTGTTATTTTAAGAGATACAATAAATCTAAATATTGTTTGGAATGTTATTGATGGTAGTTTTATGATATTATCTATAACATATTTCATATTGGTACGTGGAGAAAAGATAAAATATAACCAACTGGTTATTCTTTATTTATTTTATCTTATTTGGATTGCTTTTCGAAGTAATCTAGCTAACTTAAAACCAATAGTTGCAGAAACGACTAAATTTTTATTTTTATATTTTTCAATGATATTGTGTGAAAAAGAAAATTATTTTGAATTTTTTAATAAGTGGATTTTACTTTTAATAAAAATTAATATTTTATTTGCAGTTTTACAATTTGTTTTACTAGACCCAAAAAGTATTACTGATATATTTACAACAAGGGGGATAAGAGGTATATTTTCTCACTCAAATGTTTTCAGTCTTATAATAGGATGCTTTTTTGTATACTTTCTAGAAAAGAAAAAATTTGGATGGATTACTTTGACGGGAATTGTATTACTATTAGCTGGAAGCAGATTTATTCTTGTTGTATTCTTAATTCATATTGTAATATTAATTAGGATGTTTTTTAATAAAAAGATTACCAAAATGAATATTTTGGGATCTTTTATGGTATATGTTGTATTTTATATTATTATGTTTTTTATATACGGTGTACAAGCCCAGTACACTGGCGGAATAGATAGATTTTCACTCGATTCTGTGATATGGAGAACATGGTTATGGAAAGAGATTATAAATAAAGGAAGTCTTACAGTACTAAAAATAACTTTTGGTAGTGGTATAGGTACGATATATGAAATTATTGCAGGAATATATAGAGAAGTGTATGGTATTGATTCTTTTGTAGAAGCGCATAACGATTATCTAAAATTATTATTGGACACAGGTTTATTTGGTATACTATTATTTATTTCTATACATTTAAAAATATTAGTAACTTTGTATAAGCATTATTTTGAAAGTAAGAATAAGTTTATTATAATGGTACCTATCATTATATTATTGACTCTAGCCACAGATAATGTGGTTTTTAATACTAATATAATAGTTCTATATTCTTTGTTAGGATGTTATTTAGGATGTGCAAATGGGGAAATAACAAAAAAAGTAAAAGGTGAAGCAATATGAAAAAAATACTAATAATATCTTTAGGTCGACATTTTGGTGGTTTAGAGATGGTAATATTAAATTTATTAGAAAATATGGATAAAAATAAGTTTTCTTTTTATCTTATATGTTTAGATAAGAGTAAATTTCAAGATTATATCAGGATACATGAGAATATAATAAGTAGTAATATTAAGATAATCTATCTTAAAAATAATAAGAGTTATGCACCATGGTATTTTATAAAAATTGCTAAGATTTTAATAAAAGAAAAGATTCATATAGTTCACTGTCATGGAGTAATAGCAAGTTTTGTAGGAACAATAGTAGGAACGTTATTAAATAAGAAAGTAATTACTACGATTCATAGCTCAGTATTGGAAGATCATGAAAATAAATTGAAAGGTAGGCTATATGTTTGGCTTGAAAATTTCATGAGTCAATATAATCATAAATATATTACTGTTTCACAAAATTTATATAATAAACTAGTAACAAGAGGGATTAACTCATCAAAACTCGTGCTTATAAAAAATGGGATCCCTATAAGGGAATTTAAAGATAAAAACATGGAATACATTCAAAATATTTTTAATAAGTATGAGAGGGATTTTAAAATAGGCTGCATAGGAAGGTTAGAAAAAGTTAAAGGACAGGATCTGTTAATTCAAGCTATGTTTGAATTAACAAAACAATATCCCGATATCAGATGTTGGTTTATCGGACAGGGAACTTTAGAAAACGAATTGAAGCAAATAGTAGAGTATTATAGGATGAATAATAATATTTTTTTTCTTGGATTTAGAAGCGAAATAATAGAGCTGATAAATTGTATGGATGTAATTGTAATTCCTTCACGTATGGAAGGATTGCCTATTTTATTATTAGAAGCTATGTCCCAGAAAAAGTGTGTTATTGCTTCCAATGTTGGAGGAATTCCAGAAGTTATACAAGATAACAAGACAGGATTACTATTCTCACCAGGTGATGTAGTAGATTTAGTAGAATCTATATCTTCTATATATAAAGATAGGGAAAAACTCGAAAAGCTAGGGAAGCAAGCATATCAGTATATGAGGGAAGAATACAATATTACTTCAATGATAGAGGCTTACGAAAAGTTATATGATGTACTTTAATGTGTGATGAAATGGAAAAGGGGAGAAAGAATATTGAATAAAGTACGTATTGGGAAAGTTGACATAGATAATGTAACTATGGTTCAATGTATAGATATTATTGATAAATTAATACAAAAAAGAAGTATGAGTTATGTTGTTACACCAAATGTAGACCACATCGTAAAATTAGAAAGAGATGAGGAATTTTTAGAAGTATATAAACATGCGAATCTTGTATTAGCTGATGGGATGCCGTTAATTTGGGTATCAAAAATATTAGGAACTCCTATAAAGGAAAAAGTATCTGGTTCGGACCTTTTTCCAAAGCTGTGTGAATTTGCTGCCCAAAAAGGCTATAAAGTATTTTTTCTAGGTGGAGATACCGGAGTTGTTCAGAAGGCGGCAGAAGTATTAAAAGCTAGGTATAAAAATTTAAAAGTTTGTGGTGTTTATACCCCCACGTATGGTTTTGAAAAAAAAGAAGCTGAGAATAAGAAAATTATAAAGTTACTGACAGATTCAGCTCCTGATATTCTTTTTGTAGGTGTAGGAGCACCAAAACAGGAGAAATGGATATATAATCATAAAGATCAAATTAAAGTACCAGTATCGATAGGGATAGGGGCTTCTTTTGATTTTATTGCAGGTACAAAAAAAAGGGCTCCAAAATGGATGCAGAGTGTAGGTCTAGAGTGGTTCTATAGATTTATACAAGAACCTAGAAGAATGTTTAAGAGGTATTTTGTCGAAGACATGAGATTTATTACAATAATCTTTAAACAAATTGTTAAAATGCATTTATAATTGAGTAAATTTCATAATTTCTAAGCCTTGAAGACAAAGGATTAGAAAAAGGTATAACAAATAGTTTACCCCAAGCCGATAAATAGTTTGTGCAAACAATCCACAGAAAGGAGTAAACTACGAATTACGTATCGGCAAACAACATATAATGATGCCAGAAATTAAGACACACCAGTTTACAAGTTTATTAAGAAATGTCATCTAACCCAAGGAAGGTGTTAACAGCATTTTAACCTCAGAATAAATTTTATGGTTTTCGAGTCGTTTAACGAAACTGTCAAAAAATTAATTCTTGCGTTAGTTGGTCGGAAACAACGTGGTTAACTACTTGAGGACTTTGGAACTTATAAACATGGAACCGCGGATGAAAAATGGTAATATCTGCATAAAAGCAAAGGCAATAGCAAGTAAATTCATATATCGTTCTATTGCTTTTTGATTCCGCACCATGTAGTTGCCAAACGACCAAAAGAATTTATGCTAATAAAATATAACCTCAATGTTTCAGCGTATGCTGTAAGTAAAGTACGGCAAGTAATTTATGCGTTTGAGGCTCATAAGATAT
This sequence comes from Caloramator sp., assembly GCF_020054765.1. Classification (NCBI taxonomy): domain Bacteria; kingdom Bacillati; phylum Bacillota; class Clostridia; order Eubacteriales; family Clostridiaceae; genus Caloramator; species Caloramator sp. The sequence continues at coordinate 5,288 of NZ_JAIHAO010000069.1, forward strand.
ACCTCCCAATTGGTGCTCTTTGAAAATATTAATATCGCGGCTGCTATGGTGCTTATGAAAATTCTTACAGAGTCAAAAGACTCTAGGTTTTTCACAGCAACCGTAATAATAACAGGTAGCTTTTCAAATAAGTTGGTAAGCACCTTTTTGGTTGCAGCATAGTATTCACCTACTTTTTCATAGCTTAAGTTTTTAATATCTATTTTATCGCCGTAAAGCCTTGCTTTTCCCCGTTTGTCGGTAAGGGCCGGTGGGAGGTCATAGAGTACCGTATCACAGCGTACTGCCGCTATAAGCTCAAGGTTATCGTATTTTTTAACTGTTTCTATGATGATACCTTTAGAGTACCAACTGTCACATAAAAGAATAACTTGGCATTCAACCAGTAGAGGCATTACAGTATCAATCATAGAGGACGCTATTTCAAGCTTGCTTTTTGGTTTGTCATAAAGACGATACCCTTACAGGAATACTTAAATACTTTATTTCATTACCCCAAGGTAGTGTCAAAAGTTCTATGAAAACATGAAGTTGAGCTACCAATAATAACAAAAATTGTAATGTTGTACATTGAGATTTAAATACTGAAGATTTGAACGAAGAAGGAATGTGCCATGGCATGTTCCTGAATGGCGAGGCACTATCTAATAGACCTATGGAGTTTATGGATAACCCGCCCGGGGCATGGATAACCT
>NZ_JAIHAO010000070.1:0-5835 GCF_020054765.1 Caloramator sp.
ATATTTATGAAAATCCAGAGTTATTGGAGGAGGGAGGAGGTATTCTATGCAAAACAAATTGCCATATGATACATCAGCCGAAGCAGGTATAATAGCAACACTTTTGCAACATCCTGATTTTATTTTACATAGTGATTATTTGTCTGCATCGCATTTTTACCATAAAGACAATGGGGCCTTTTATTGGGCTATTCAGGAATTATACAAAAGTGGTGTAACTAAGATAGACTCGTTTAATTTACTTACACAGATTAATAGTCATAATGGAATTAAAAATTTAATAAGCAGGTATAATATTGAGTCAATAGATGACTATATAGAAAAATCAAAAAATATTGCGAGACATACAGTAGAAGAATATAAAAAATTAGTAGAAATAGTTGTAGCATTAGCTTTTAAAAGAGAACTCCATAAAAAGTTAATGGAAATTGATGATGTGTGTTTAGATGAAAATAATAATGATATTGCAAAATTAAGTAATTTTGCATACAATTCTTTAGATGAAGTTATTACTCAATTTATTACTGCGGAAACAATTGTGCTTTTTGGTGATATAGTAGATGAATTATGGAAAGAAATTGTAGAAAGGAGAAATCCTAACGGTATGTATGGAATACCATCGAAATATTCATCAATAAATAAGTATTTTACTTATGAGCCTGGTGAATTAGCTTTATTCCAAGCAAGAATGAAGCGTGGCAAGTCTGCGTTTATGATGAATGAAGCTATACATAAATTACAAAATGGAATACCAGTTGCTTATTTTGATACTGAAATGCAGTCGAGATTATTTTTTGAGAGAATGTTAGCTTATCTTACTAAAATCCCAGTGCAAAAAATTAAATCAGGCAATTATACTACAAGTGAGGAGCAACAAATAGAAGAAGCTAAAAAATGGTTAAAGAAACAAAAATTTGTACATATATATAACCCTGAATGGACAAATGATAAAATTCTTATTACTGCAAAAATTCTTAAACATAAAATCAATTTAGGATTTTTGGTATTTGATTATATAAAAAGCAACACTAAATCTTCAAGTGAACAATATAATGAATTAGGGGCAAAAGCTGATTTTTTAAAAAATAATGTAGCAGGCGCTCTTAATATTCCTGTGTTAGCGGGAGCACAACTAAACAGACAAGGACAAACAGCAGATAGTGATAAATTAGAAAGATATTGTAGTGTAAGTATAATTTGGCGAGAAAAAACAAAAGATGAAATACTTACAGATGGAGAAAATTGTGGCAACTATGCCTTAAACGTAAAATTAAATAGATTAGGTGAACAAATGCAAGAAGATGACTACATAGATTTCAGGTTTGATGGTAGTATAATGACTATCGAGGAGGCAGAGCAACATTCTAAAGAATTGCCTTTCAACTGATTGGGGTGAGGCATTTGCAAGAGATTGTGAGGCTAATCAAAGAAAGGTTGTTTAATAATCCTATTTTGATTAAAGGTATTTTAGAAAAATTAGGTTTTCATAAAATAAGAGAATTAAATAACGAAATAAGAGCAGCTTTACCTGATGGTAATAATTGGACAAGTACAGTAGTGAAACTTAATGAAAATCTTTCAACATATATATATTCAAGAAATGACTATGATGGGGCAGATATTATATCATTAGTGCAATACATAAAAAAAATGAATTTTTGTCAAGCTATTGAATGGTTATGTTTAGAATTAGGTATAGATTATAATAATAATGATATTGAAATAAAGCTTGAAAGTAGTTCATACAAGATTTTTAAAATGTTTGAAAAGAGGGGAGGTGAAAATATTATCCATGAAATATTAGACGAAGAAATATTAAAACAATATGAAGATAGGGTTATACAAGAATGGCTTGATGAAGGTATTTCTGAAGAAACACAGCGTAAATTTGAGGTTAAATTTGACTCTAAAACTAATAGAATAGTGTTCCCTATTAGGGATGAAAATGGTAATCTAATTAATATTAAAGGAAGAACTTGTTTCAGTAATTATAAGGAATTAGGTATACCTAAGTATATTTATTATTATAAGTTGGGTACTAATGATATATTGTATGGGTTGTATCAAAACAGAAATAGTATTCAAGATACATTAATAATTGTAGAAGGCGAAAAATCCGTTATGAAATTTGATAGTTTAGGAATCAACAATGTAGTAGCAGTTGGTACGCATACTATTAACAAATACCAATTAGATAAAATTTTAGCTTTAAAATGCAGAGAAGTAGTTATTGCGTTTGATAAGGATGTACAATATAAAGAATTAATTGAAGAAGCTAAAAAGCTTAATAGGTACGTTAACGTAAGTATTATATATGATACTAATAATTATTTAAATGAAAAAGATGCGCCAATCGATCAAGGAATTTTAGTATGGGAAGAATTGTTTGAGAGGAGAGTTAGAATTGGAAATTAAAGAAAAAATAGAACAAATGTGTTGGAGTTATTCTAGGTTAAATGCATATCATACTTGTCCTTATATGTTTTATCTTCAATACATAAAAGAATATCAAGGAATCCCATCGGCATTTGGCTTATTTGGAAGTTTTGTGCATTCAATTTTAGAAAAATATTTTAAAGGTGAATTACTTGTTTTTGAATTAAGTGAATATTACAAAGAAAACTTTGATAAAGAAGTATATGTAGACTTTCCTCCTAATGCTTATGTAGATTTACGCCAGCGATATTTTGAAACTGGGTTGGATTTCTTTAATAATTTTAATGGATATGAGAACTTAAAAATTCTTGAGGTAGAACCTGAAGTCAACTTTAAAATAGCTAAATATTGTATGCGTGGGTTTATTGATTTATTAGCACGAGACCAAGATAATAACTTGATAATTATCGATCATAAAACGAGGTCAGAATTTAAATCAAGGAAGGAATTAGATGAATATTTAAGACAATTGTATTTGTATAGCATACCAATTGTTGAAAAATATAAAGAATACCCTAAAGAACTAATTCTTAACATGATAAAAGAAAAAAGAGATATAAAAGTAGAATATAATACTAAAAAATTAGAAGAGGCTAAAATGTGGGTAATTCATACAATTGATACGATAAAAAATGATAATGAATTTAAAGCCAAACCATCTCAGTTTTTCTGTGATTACATATGTAGTGTTAGAGAGTATTGCCCTAATAGCAATAAGTATTTGGGGATAGCTTAGGGGGTATTTGAAATGTTCGTGAGTTTGCATAATCACTCTATGTATTCTTTATTAGATGCTATTTCAAAACCAGACGAAATAATAGAAAAAGTTAAACAATTAGGGCAAAATGCATTTGCTATTACAGATCATGGAGTGGTTTATGGTGCAGTAGAATTTTATAAGTTAGCTAAAGAAAATGGACTCAAGTTTATTTATGGTGCTGAAATGTATATTTGTGATGATATTAATATAAGAGATAAAAATAATAAATATTATCATCTTGTTGTGTTAGCAAAAAATGAAACGGGAAGGATAAACTTAAATAAGCTAATAAGCGCAAGCAATTTAAAGGGGAAGTACTACAAACCACGTATTGATTTTAATATTCTCAAACAACATAAAGAAGGATTAATAGTTTTAAGTGCTTGTATGGCGGGGGAAATACAAAGAGCAATACAAGATAGTGATATAGTTTTAGCTAAAAAGATAGCATTAAAATATAAAAATGAATTCGGGAACGATTATTACTTAGAAATTCAAAGTCATCGAGACCCCGAACAACAAAGACTCAATAGAATTGTAGTTGATATAGCTAAAGAATTAGGTATACCTTATGTAGTTACTACTGATAGTCATTATGTTAATAAAGAAGACCAAGAATACCATAGTATATTTGTGTCAATAGGACGAGAAAGAGAACCAGGAGAAACATACAATGATTGTTATTGGCAGTCAGAGGAAGAAATATATAAAATTAATTTAGGAACACTCACAGAAGAAGAAATAGAAGTAGCAATAGAAAATACAGTTAAAATAGCTGAACAGTGTAATGTAGATATGCCTTTATCACCTCCAATTATACCGCATGTGCAAATACCAAAAGAATTCAACTCTGAAATGGAATATTTAAAATATTTGTGTAAAAAAGGATGGGAAAAACGTGGTATAAGCAAACTACCAAATGTGAAAGAGTATAAAGAAAGGTTGCTTTACGAATTAGATGCTGTCGAAAAAATGGATTTTGCAGGATATTTCTTACTTGTGAGAAGTTATACAAATCAACTCAAGAGAAAAGGAATAGCAAGAGGCAGCAGTGGTGGTTCACTAATAGCATATTTGTTGGGTATCGTTGATATTGACTCTATAAAATATGGTTTATATTTTGAAAGATTTATTGATACTTCTATATTACAAAAGATAGAAGAAGGTACTCTTAAACCAGAAGAATTAAAAGTACCTGATATAGATGTTGATATGAGCCCAGCAGAAAGAGAAGAAGTTTTACGATTTATTATAAATACATACGGGCAAGAAAATGTGGTAAATATAGGAACATTCCAATATTTGAGGGCTAAAAACGCCATTAAAGATATTGGTAGAGTTTTAGGAATACCTTTTGAAATTACGAATAAAATTACTAAAAACCTTGATAAAGAGACTATAGAAGAAGCTCTTGAGATGGGGTTATTAGACGAATACAAAGAGCAATATGGTGAACTATTTAAATATGCGCAAAAATTAGCGGGGCTACCAAAAGCTTTATCTGTACATGCAAGTGGGAAAATTATTACTACCAAACCAGTAGACCATTATTTCCCTGTAACAACAAATGATGATGGTGAGGTAATAATACAATGTGATATGCATTCAGCAGAGGCATTAGGGTTAGTTAAAATTGATTTATTAGGGTTGCGTACTTTAGATGTAATATATGATGTTTTAGAGATGATAGGTAAAGATTATTCCTATATTGACCCACACAAGATTAATTTAGAAGATGATAATGTATTTAAGTTATTTAGAGATGGTAGAACTAATGGAGTGTTTCAGTTTGAATCCAACGGAATGAAAGATGTATTAAAGAGAATGCAGGTATCAAGCTTAGATGATTTAGGTGTTGCTAATGCACTTTTTAGACCAGGAGCAAAGAAATATATTGACAACTATATCAACAGAAAATTTGGAGTAGAAAAATTTGAGTACTTACACCCTGACTTAGAACCAATTTTAAAAAATACGTATGGTATTATAGTATTCCAAGAACAATTAATTGAAATAGGCAGATTAGCAGGATTGAGAAACCCAGACCTTTTAAGGAAGGCAACTGCTAAAAAAATACCAGAACTAATGGAGGTAATTGAACCCGAACTTAAAGAAGGGCTCAAGAAAAGAGGATGGACTCAAGAACAAGTTGACAAATTGTGGGATGATATAATTGACTTTGCACACTATTCATTTAATAAAGCTCATTCTTTTGCTTATGCTTTAACTGCTTACATTACAGCTTTCTTAAAGGTATATCACCCTAAAGAATTTATGTGTGCTCTATTGAATTCCTATGAAGGCAAAATAGATAAAATTGCTGAATCTTTAGAAGAATTAAGAAGGATGGAAATTCAAGTAGAAAAGTTTGATTATAAAAACTGTTATTCTTTATGTGAAATTAAAAATGGTAAATTTTATTATGGAGTTGGGTTAATTAAACATTGTAATAGAGATATAGCTACTGAATTAAGAAAACTTAATAAACATTATGATAGTTTTATAGATTTGTTAGTTGATATAGTTAATGAAACATCAATTAATTCAAAACAAATGGAAACATTAATAGTATTAAATTTCTTTAGTGAGTTTGGTAACAATAAAAAGTTACTAACGTTATGGAAAGAGTTTAAAGAAGG
>NZ_JAIHAO010000021.1:0-38330 GCF_020054765.1 Caloramator sp.
TCAATAACTTTTCTTCTATATTTAGTTACCAAAACAAGATGATAATACAACAAGAATACCGAATGATTATTATTGTCTAAATCCATTCTATTACATAACGTCCTTCCTATAATACTGATTATATAATAAAGCAAGAATTTATCAAACAACATTCATCATCCACTTACAGAAGTGGGCGACTTCTGTTGCTTTTTACTATTTTTGCTTTAATTACAGGTATTGGACAAAATAATCCTATACAATAAATTTCACTGTTCAATTTAACCACCCTTTCTTTCACTGTTTATTTTGTTATAATAATATTGTAGCAAATTAATAGGAGGTAAAAAATGAACCAAAGAGAATTTTTTAATAGACTTGCACCTATTTGGGATGAAATAACAAAACACGATGAAGGAAAAATAGATAAAATACTAAAATTAATAGATATAAAGGATAATTTAAATATACTTGATGTTGGTTGTGGTACAGGAATTCTCGAATCCTTTCTTTTAAAATACAATCCAAATTCAATAACTGCAGTTGATATATCCGAAAAGATGATAGATGTTGCAAAATCAAAGTATAATAATCCTAATATAAATTTTATAGCACAGGATATAATGCAACACAAAGGATTGTATGATTTAATTATAATATATTCTGCCTATCCTCATTTTTCCGATAAAGATGCCCTTATTAAACATCTTTCAAATATGCTTAATAAGGGTGGAAAGCTTGTGGTTGCCCATTCTGATTCAAGAGAAAAGATAAACAGTGTCCACAGCCGTCATCAGGAAGTTAAGGAAGATAGACTTCCACCTGCAATTGAAACAGCAAACATATTTTCAAAATATCTTTATGTGAACCTTCTTATTGATAACGATGAGATGTATATAGTAGGTGGAATAAAATAAGGAAACAAAAGGTGCTTTCACCTTTTGTTTCCTTATTTATTTAAACCAAATATCCCTCGCATATTCGAGTATTGTATTATCGCTTGAGAATCTTCCTGAATGTGCTATATTAATTAATGACATTCGGTTCCATTTTAATTTATCCTTATATAATTCATTTATTTTCCTTTGTGCTTCACAATAGGAGGCAAAGTCTTTAAGAACAAAAAACTCATCATTATGGGTTAGTAGGTGATTAAATATCTCTCTAAACTCTCCCTTTGGTGCAAAATATCCATCATCAAGTTCATTCAGTATTCTTGTTAATCTTCTATCTTGATAATATAAATCCCAAGAATGATACCCTCCATTTTTATAGTAGTTTATTACCTCTTCAGATGTCATACCAAATATTATTATATTTTCATCTCCTACCTCTTCATAGATTTCAACATTTGCACCATCTAATGTTCCTAAGGTTATTGCACCATTCATCATAAACTTCATATTGCCAGTACCTGATGCTTCCTTTGATGCTGTGGATATCTGTTCACTTACCTCTGCACTTGGAATGAGCTTTTCTGCTAAGGATACATTGTAATTTTCAGCAAAAACAACCTTTATTCTATTATTTATCTTAGGGTCATTATTTACCTTTTCACCTACACTATTTATTAATTTTATAATCTTCTTTGCAAGATAATATCCTGGTGCTGCCTTTGCACTAAATATAAACGTATGTGGCACAATATCCATATTAGGATTATCAATAAGCTCATTATATAGATTTATAACGTGCAGAATATTAAGAAGCTGTCTTTTATAGGCATGAAGTCTCTTGGCTTGAACATCAAATATTGAATTAGGGTCTATCTTTATACCTTGCGTTCTTCTTATATAGTCAGCAAGCTTTGCTTTATTGTTATATTTAATTTTTGCAAGTTTATCTAAAAATGCCTTATCATCCTTGTAGTCTTCAAGTTTTATTAATTCCTTAGGATTTTTTAAAAAGTCACATCCAATTGTATTTGCGATAAGGTTTGTAAGGTCTGGGTTTGCTTTTATAAGCCATCTTCTGTGGGTTATTCCATTTGTCTTATTATTGAACTTACCTTGATAATATTCATTAAAATCCCTAAGCTCTTGATTTTTTAATATTTCAGTATGGAGCTTTGAAACTCCATTTACACTATGGCTTCCCACAATGGCAAGGTTAGCCATCTTTACCCATCCACCACTTATTATAGCCATTCTGTCAACCTTATTCCAATCATTATTATATCTTTCCATTAATTCTTGACAGAACCTTCTATTTATCTCTTCAATTATTGTATAAATTCTTGGCAGAAGCTTTTTCATCATATCAACAGGCCATTTTTCAAGGGCCTCAGACATAATGGTATGGTTTGTATAGGCCATCGTTTTTACTGTTATATCCCAAGCATCCTCCCAAGAGAGCTGTTCATCATCTATTAATATTCTCATAAGTTCAGCAACTGCAAGTGCAGGATGCGTATCATTTATGTGTATTGCAACATATTTATGAAAATCATATATTGAGTGACCTATTTTTTTATAGGTTCTCATAATACTTTGAACACCTGCACTAACAAAGAAGTATTCCTGTTTTAGTCTTAATAACTTTCCCTTTTCTGTTGTATCGTCAGGATATAGAACCTGCGATATAGATTCAACAGAATATTTGTACTCTATAGCTTTGGTGTATTCCCCTGCACTAAATCTTTCAAAATCAAAGTCCTTATTTTTTACCTCTGCATTCCAAAGCCTTAAAGTATTTACAGTATCTGTTCCATAACCTATTATAGGAACATCATAAGGAACCGCAAGTACCTCCTCATATCCCTCGTGTTTTGCAACAAAACGCCCATTTTCGGTTGTAAAGTATACATATCCCCCAAACTTTACAATAACAGACTTATCTACCCTTCTAATCTCCCAAGGATAGCCGTGCCTTAACCAATCATCAGGTGTTTCAACCTGATATCCATCCCTTATCTGCTGCCTAAAAAATCCGTATTTATACCTTATTCCATTACCGTGGCCTGCAATAGATAGTGCCGCCATTGAATCTAAAAAACAGGCTGCAAGTCTTCCCAATCCACCATTGCCAAGTCCTGCTTCTCTTTCAACATTGTTAAGCTCCTCAAGCCTTACCCCTAAATCCTTTAGTGCTTCTTCTACTATATCTTTTATTCCTAAATTTATTAGATTATTTTCCAGGAGCTTTCCAAGTAAAAATTCCATTGAAAAATAATAAACCTGCTTTGTACCTTCCTTCTTATACTTTTTATTTGTCTTCATCCACCTTTCAAAGCTGTACTCCTTAACAAGTTCAGCAAGTGCAATATATTGATGTAATACAGAGGACTCCTCTAAGTCCTCTGCAAATAAATTTATAAGTTTCTTCTGATAATCATTTTTTATCTGTTCCTTGGTCAAATTCATATAATCACCACCTAAATTCCTTCATATAAACCCTTGTATAACTTTGCAGAATTGTTCCAGCTATTATCCCTTTCCATTCCGTGTTTTATTAAATGGTACCAAGCATTTTTGTTATTTCTATAAACTGAAACTGCATATTTAATAATATTTAACATCTCGTGAGAGTTATAGTTTCTAAAGGAGAATCCCCAACCCTCTCCAGTAAATTGGTTATATGGCTTTACTGTATCCTTAAGCCCTCCTGTTTCTCTAACTATAGGAACTGAACCATATCTTAAAGCAAGAAGTTGACCAATTCCACAAGGTTCAAATAATGAAGGCATTAGGAACATATCACTTGCTGCATATATCTTCCTTGCTAAACCATCATTAAAGCATATATTAGCAGATACCTTAGATGGATATATAGAAGCATAGTATCTAAACAAATCCTCATACACATATTGTCCTGTTCCTAAAACAACAAGCTGAACATCCTGCCTTAAAATTTCCTCAATTACATTTGCAACTAAATCAAAACCTTTTTGGTCTGTTAGTCTTGATACAATTCCTATCATAGGTATGTTTTCATTAACCTCAAGGTTTAGTTCCCTTTGTAGAGAAAGCTTATTCTTCTTCTTATTTTCAATTGAATTAATATCATATTTTACATATATACTTCTATCAGTTGCAGGATTATATACATCATAGTCTACTCCATTTAAAATACCTGTAAATTTATATGATATACCTGCTAAAAGTCCGTGAAGTCCCTCTCCATAAAAAGGTGTCTTTACCTCCTCTGTATAGGTTGGGCTTACTGTTGTTACCTTATCAGAATATATAATTCCACCCTTCATAAAGGAAACAGCATTATAATACTTCATTTTATCCTCTGTAAAATATCCATCATCAAGGCCTAATAAATCTCCTAATACTTCTCTTCCAAAAACCCCCTGAAATTTCAGATTATGAATTGTTAATAATGTTTTTAGGTTTTTATGAAAATCACTCTGCCAATAATGATGTCTTAATAAAACTGCTGAAACAGCTGTATGCCAGTCATTTAAATGAAGAATATCTGGTTTGAAGTCAATGTGATAAATAGCCTCAAGTATTGCTCTACTAAAATATGAAAATCTTTCTCCATCATCATAATATCCATAGGCACCTGGTCTTTTAAAGTAATATTCATTATCTACAAAATAGAAGGGAACTCCATCATACTCAAGATACTCAATTCCACAGTATTGCCTTCTCCATCCGACCCACACATCAAAGTGAGTAATATGCTTCATCTTGCTCTTAAAGTCATAATTTATATCTGAATACTTTGGCATTATAACCCTAACATCAACGCCTATTTTTCTTAATGCCTTAGGAAGTGCATAGGCAACATCCCCAAGTCCTCCTGTTTTTAAAAATGGATAACACTCAGAAGCTGCAAATAATACCTTCATTTAAATCACCCCTTTATATTCCAACATAGCTGCCCTTCTCGATAACCACAGGATAGTTCTTGTCTCCAATCAATACCTTATCCATTTCAATCTCAACATTCTTATCTAATATTACATTCTTTAACTTTACATTTTTATTTATTACGCACTTTGGAAATACAATTGAATTTATAACTTCCGCTCCTTCCTCTATAACAACCCCACGAGATATAATGCTATTTTTAACAGTACCCTTTATAACACAACCATTTGCAATAAGTGAATTAACTATCTCTGACCCATTTAAATACTTTGTTGGAGGTGAATCATTAGATTTTGTATAAATTCTCCTATTAGAATTTAAAAGTTCGTTCATAACATTATACTCTAAGATATCCATTGAAACTCTATAATATGAATTAACAGAGTTTATACACCCTACATAACCTTTATATTCATAGGCTCTTACATCAAACTTTTTAAGATTTGCAAATATATACTGTTTTATTGTGTCGCATCCTCCATCTTGTATGCACCTTAAAATACAGTCTATAAAGAACTCCTTATTCATAATATATATTTCCATACTTACATTAGCTGTGTCTGTTAAACATAGGTTCCTTCCTACACTTAAAACTCTTCCGTTTTCATCTATCTTCAATGTATCGCAATTTAAGAACATATTATCTCCATTTTCAACCTTCTTATACACAACTGTTACATCCGCATCGCTCTTTTCGTGTTCATAGGCAATTTCCTCAAAATCCATATTACAAATCATATAGGAAGATGTCATAATAACCTTGTTTTTTTTGCTTCTATATAAAAATTCAAGATTATTTTTAAGTAGTTTTATATCATTATTTACTGCTGCATTTAAGTATCTATTAAATATAAATACTCCATCGTTTTTTCTATTCATATCCCAAGGTTTACCTGTTCCTATATGGTCAATTAAAGAACGTGAAGCAGAATTCACAAATATGCCCACATTTGTAATTCCAGCATTCTTCATATTTGATAACATAAAATCTATTACTCTATATCTTGCAAATATTGGAATAGAAGCAATAGGTCTGTGAACTGTTAAGCTTCTTATATTGCTTTCATCCTCGCTTAGAGAAATTACTCCCATATAGTCCTTTAGCATAAATTACCCCCCAGTCACTCGTTCTTTGTATTTTCTTTTATATCTTTATTATCACCAATCAAAACAATGTCTTGGCAGTTTCCAACTTGAACTCCTGCTCTAACCTTACAACCCTTGCCTATTATAGCTTTACAAATATAAGCACCATCTTCTATCTCTGTATGGTTCATAATTATTGAATCTATTACCTTTGCATTTTTTCCAACCTTAACTCCATAAGATAAAACAGAATTTTTAACTTCACCCTCTATAATACATCCCTCAACAATTAGAGAATTTTTTACAACAGCATCTGCCCCAATGTATTGTGGGGGGTAGGAATAATCCGCCGTATATATCTTCCAATAAGGGTCATTTAAATCCATTCCACTCTCTTCATCTAAAAGGTCCATATGTGCTTCCCAATAACTGTCTACTGTTCCAACATCCTTCCAATACCCCTCAAATTTATATGCATATAGCCTTAAACCACCGTTTAACATTTTAGGTATAATATTTTTACCAAAATCCCTTTGAGACTCTGCATCCTTTTCATCTTCTTTAAGGTATGTTTTTAGCTTTTGCCAATTGAATATATATATTCCCATAGAAGCAAGAGTACTCTTTGGCTTTTTAGGTTTTTCTTCAAATTCATATATCCTTCCATCTTCCTCAGTATTCATTATTCCAAATCGGGATGCCTCCTTTAATGGTACCTCTATTACTGCAATCGTTGCATCAGCCTTTTTTTCCTTGTGGTACTCTAACATTTCAGAGTAATCCATCTTATATATGTGGTCCCCAGATAAAATTAATACATACTCTGGATCAAAATAATCTATAAAGCCTATATTTTGAAAAATAGCATCTGCTGTTCCCTTATACCAGTTACCACCTGACTCACTCTCAAAAGGGGGAAGAAGTGTTACCCCACCAAATTTTCTATCTAAATCCCACGCAGAACCTATACCTATATGGGTATGTAATATAAGAGGTTGGTACTGTGTTAGAACTCCCACTGTATCTATTCCTGAATTTGCACAATTACTTAATGTAAAATCAATTATTCTATATTTTCCTCCAAATGGAACTGCTGGTTTTGCATTATTTCTTGTTAGATTTTTCAATCTACTTCCTTGGCCTCCTGCAAGTATCATTGCTACTATTTCTTTTTTTGGCATATTAACCCCCCTATGCTTTCTTTACTGGTTTTAGTACTATAAATGACAGCGGTGCAACCTTTATATTTATATGCTGTTCTCTTCCGTGCCATTCCTCTTTTTTTGCCTTTACAACCTCATCATTTATAAAGTTATTTCCTCCATATACGTCTCTATCACTATTAAATACTTCTACATATTCACAATTTTCAGGAACTCCTATTCTAAAGTCCTCATACTTACCCTTATTAAAGTTACATACAACTACTAAAAAGTCTCCACTTTTGTTTCTTCTTATAAATGAAAAAACTGATTGATTTGCATTTGATGCATCTATCCATTCAAACCCTTCCATTTTATGGTCAAGTTCGAAAAGCTCTGAATTGTACCTATAGAACCTATTCAAATCCTTAACATATGTCTTTAATGCATCGTGCATTGGGTATTTAAGGAGGAACCATTCTAATGATTCATAGAATCTCCATTCGATAAATTGTCCAAACTCTCCACCCATAAATAAGAGCTTTTTACCTGGATGACACATCATATATCCATATAGAGCCCTTAAGTTTGCAAATTTTTCTTCATAGCTTCCAGGCATTTTATCTATAAGTGATTTCTTTCCGTGTACTACTTCATCGTGGGATAAAGGAAGAATAAAATTCTCTGAAAAGGCGTACATAATAGAAAAAGTAACTAAATTGTGATTATCTTTTCTATATTGAAAATCTGTCTGCATATAGCGGAGTATGTCATTCATCCATCCCATATTCCATTTATAATTAAAACCAAGTCCCCCATCGTGAACTGGATATGTTACAAGTGGCCAAGCAGTTGATTCCTCAGCTATCATAAGAGGATTTTTTACCCTTTCAAAAATAGCCTTATTTAGTTTCTTTATAAAATCTACTGCCTCGATATTTTCCCTTCCACCATACTTATTTCTTATATTCATATGATGCTTTCCATAATCTAAATAGAGCATTGCTGCCACTGCATCAACTCTTAATCCATCAACGTGAAACTCTTCAAACCAATATAGTGCATTTGAAATTAAGAAACTTTGTACAGCTTTTTTTCCATAATCAAAGTTTGCTGTTCCCCAATCCCAATTATCTGCAAGAAGAGGATTGTCGGACTCATATACGTGTCCACCATCAAAGCAGTAAAGACCGTGTTCATCTCGGCAAAAATGTCCAGGAACCCAATCTAATATCACTCCTATGTTGTTTTGATGGAGCTTGTCTATTAGATATTTAAAATCCTCTATCCTTCCATACCTACTTGTTACTGAATAGTAACCTGTTGGTTGATATCCCCAAGACTCATCAAGAGGATATTCAGATACAGGCATAATTTCAACGTGTGTATACCCCATATCCAGAACATATTCACATAGTTTATCTGCTATTTCTCTATAAGTTAAAAATCTATTGTTTTCTCCCCTCATCCAAGAACCTAAATGAAGCTCATAAATGTTTACTGGAGATTCATATATATTTGTCTTTTCTCTTTTTTCAAGCCAATCCTTATCATTCCATCTATAATCCTTAGGTTCAGTAACTATTGATGCTGTATTTGGTCGTAATTCTGAATATACTGCATAGGGGTCAGCTTTAAAAACTACACTTCCATCCTGCTTATGTATTTCATATTTATACAATTCTCCATCTTCTATACCCTCTATAAAAAGCCACCACAACCCAGTGTTTAAAACCTTATACATTCTATGTTTTTCACCATTCCACCCATTGAAATTGCCAACAACTCTAACCTCTTTTGCATTTGGTGCAAATACACAAAAGCTTGCTCCATCTTTCCCTCTATAGTTTATAAGTTTACTTCCCATAAATTTATAACTTTCGAAATGTTCGCCAGATATAAACCTATTGACGTCCTTTTCAAACAAAAAGGCATTTAGTTTTTTCCTTGGCAACTTTTTCACCCCCTAGTATAAATTTTCACTAAATATTTGAAAATTACTGGTAAATTAATATTAAATTTAATTATACACGAATTTTGTTAAAAATCTATACTTTCTGTGTAAAAATATAAAATATTTATAATTTTTATTAATTTCAACACAATTCGACAACGCGTATGGGATTTTATATACTTTATTAGCTATTTCTTGCATATTAATAAAACAAAAACATATGGGAAATTCCCATATGTTTTTGTTTTATTACTTTACTTCTAAAACAACATTATCAATATATACATCGTGAGGTTGAAGAGGGAACTCATTACCATCTATTTTCCCTAACGCAAATACTATATGTGCATTTGGATCTGTCTCATTATTCATTGTAAATTCAAAGATAAATCTCTTCATATCGTTTTACCTTTTTCAATATTTAGTCCTTCCTGTGCCAATTGTGTTGACCAGAATTGTGTTCCTTCAAAATCAATATGAATTTTCGCTTCTCCATTTTCTACACTAAATGTTGAATATGCTCCTTCCCAATTAGCCATAAAGTGTATCCAGTTCTTTGTCCCTTCTGTAAAATCTCCATTCTTTAGCATTCATCTTTATCCATTTTAAAAGTAAATTCATAGTGTTTCATCTCACTTCCCTTTGGTGCTTCAACAACTTTACTAAAATACCTATAATATGTTGCATTATCGATTACAACTTCAATATTTCTATTTTCTGATGCTTTAACATCAAAGGCAAGCACATACTCAACATCCTTATACAATCTGAATCCTTCTTGATTTAATAATATAGACCAAGGATTAGGACCAGCATTTCTTATAGAAATTTTTGCTTCTCCATTTTCTACTGTTATAGTAGAATCTGCACCATCACCTATATTAGGATATGGCTTCCACATTTCTAATCCCTTAGAGAAATCTCCATTCTTTAATGGATAAAGTTCTATTTTTGAATAGTCTATTGGATTTGAAGTTTTAATTAACTTAACATCATCAATATAAACATTTGAATTATTTCCACCAAGTTTAAACATTATCTGCGACTCAAAATCACTTTCATATTGCATTTTAAAATCAATTGTATATTCCTGCATTGATTTAGTTACATTTACTGTATTGTCTGCAAGGTAGTTAATGTTACCATCTTTATTTAAAAATGCTACTTTAATTGTTCTTGGTAAATCTGCTCTAACTTTAAATGTCAATCTATATTCATTATCTTTTAATAGCTGAATACCTCTTTGATACAGAACAATATCTTCTGAACAAGTACCTCCATTTTTAATATCTACCTTTAATTCCCTTGTTTCTTCTAAAACTTGAGCACTTGCCTTTGCTGTATTTACCACAAAATTCCAATAAGTCATCCTGTCAATATTTCCTTTATCAAATGTACCATTATAAATATGATTACCATCTAATAATGGTTCCTTTGGTGCATTATAATCTATTTGTGGAGCTGGTATTTCTTCAAGTCTTACATTTCCTATCCAAACAGGTTTTGTACTTAAACCTAATTGAAACTCTAAACGTGCGAATGCATCTGATTCCTTCTGCATTTGAAATACATTTTCAAAATGCTTAACATCACTTGTAAGTTCTGCTTTAAAGTTATCCGTATAGGATGTCCATCCTCTTTCAGCACCACCGCCTATTTTTACATTAATAGTCCTACTTGTATCTGTCTTTGCATCAAAAGATAATTTATACCATCTTCCCTTTCCCATTGGAACTATTTGAATAAGCTGTACAGAATAATCCTGTGTTCCTGGAGAAGTTATATTTACCTTTGCAAAATTGCTACCATTAACTTGGTCAATAGAAACGCTACCATTACCACCAAAATCAGGTACATGAATAAAATTCCATCCTGTTCCAAATGGTAAGCTTCCATCTACATTTTCTTGAATTTCATTTTTACTAAAGTCACCATTATATACATAATTACCATCACTTGTTGGTAATTTTGAACCTTCTGGTAATGGTTCAGCTTCTACCAATGGTTCTACTGGTGTTTTATATTGTCTACCAACAAGTTCATAAACACGTACATAATCAACCTGCATTGTCTTGGGAAAATTAGTATTTTCATCTGGTTCTCCGTCCCAGTTTCCACCTACAGCTAAATTTAAAATTATATAAAAGTTTTGGTCAAATGGGGCTGGAAAAGAAAATTTCTCGCCTGTAATAGGATCCTTTGAATACCAATTGTTTTGTACCTGATATAAATTGCCATCAACATACCATCTTATCTCACCAGGTTCCCATTCAATTGCATAGGTATGAAAATCACTGCTTATACTCTTGCCTTGAGGAAATAAATACTCTTTTCCTGTATAAGTGTTATTTGGCCAAGTTGAACCATAGTGAATTGTTCCTGCTACCTTATTAGGATTACTTCCCCAAGCCTCCATAATATCAATTTCTCCAGATGCTGCCCAACCACCATAAGTATCTTTTTCTGGTAACATCCAAATGGCTGGCCATAAGCCTTTGCCTTCAGGTAGTTTAGCTCTAACTTCTATTCTTCCATATTTTTTTGAGTACTTTCCTTTTGTTTTTATCTTTCCTGAAGTATAGTTTAATGTTGTTCCAAACTGATCTGTTACATTTTCTTTTCTTGCTACAATCATTAATTTTCCATCTTTTACAAATACATTATCCCTTGAATCTGTGTAATATTGTTTTTCATTGTTCCCCCATCCATCAGCAATCTTATTTCCATTTGCATCTAATAGAGCATTACCTATGTCATAACCCCACTTTGCTAAATCAAGCTCTTTACCATTAAACTCGTCACTCCAAACTAATTTCCAGTTATCCTTCTTAGTTTCATTTTTCATATCTGTATCCTCTTTTTTGTTATTATCTACAGTCTTTTTACTATTAGAGCCTTTATAAGCTACATTATTTTTGTTTTCCCCAGATGAATTATTTGTATCATTCTGTTCTATATTCTGTTCCGTTGATTGTTGTTGTAAATTATCTTGCAATTCATCTTTATTTGTATCTTCCTTTTTACTACTGTCTTTAGCTACCTTTTCCTGATTCATTTGAGCCTGTGGCACATTTGATATTTTAAAACCTAATGCCCAGTACGCAGTAAAGGATACAGCAAATAAAATAAGTAAAGTTAATAAAATAGTTTTTGATTTTTTCATACTTTCCCCCCTTGTTTAACATTTTTTGTTCTGAATTATCAATTTTATCTTAATATTCATTTATTATTAATAAAAGTCGTTATATTTTGCTTTTGGTTTCTTTATTTTAGATAGTATATTTTACTACACAAAAAAAATATACCCCCAAATAAAAAACATATTTTTAGGGGCACTAAATTATAAATCTAATATCTGTAAACATAGATAGGGGGAACCTTTTAACAATTTAATTTTTTTATATACTAAACTTATTAACTAAATCAGATAAATTATTTGCCATACTACTTAAAGATAAGGCTGTGGCTGCCACTTCTTCTGAAGAAGAAGAAAGTTCTTCTGATGAAGATGCTACTTCTTCAATAAACTCTATATTCTCTTTAGTGACTTCATTAACTAAATTTAGTCTCTCTAAAACATTATCCTTTGCTCTTTCCATATCTTTCATTTCTTCAAATGTATTTAACATCAAAGGCTCTATTTTTTGCACTGAATCCAAAATATCATCAAAGACAACCACTGAATTTTCAACCACACTTATTTGTTGATTTATAAGCTTATCAACATTATTTGATGTTTTAATTACATCTATAGTATCGTTTTGTATTAATTTTAAAAGTTTTGATATATCCTCTGTTGATTTTTTTGTTCTTTCTGCAAGTTTTCTTACTTCATCTGCAACAACCGCAAATCCACGTCCAGCCTCTCCTGCCCTTGCTGCCTCTATAGCTGCATTTAATGACAATAGATTTGTTTGTTCTGATAATGTATTTATTACATTTGTTATTTTATTTATTTCTTTAACTGAAATATTTAAGTTATTTATCTTATCTATAACAGTTTTAAAAGCGCCTCTGATTTCATTTATAGATTTTACTAAACTATTCATTTCTTCATTTCCCTCACAGGCCTTTTCTATTGCACAATAGGTTTGACCCTTTACTTCTTTAATCTTTTCATAAACATTTTCTATTTTATATGATAGTTCTGTAATTAAATTTGCTATTTCCTTAAATTGATTTCCCTGTGATAATGAACCTTCCGATACATTTTGCATTGTTTTGATAATTCTTGTGTTGATAGTGCCATTTCTTCAGATATAGCTGATAATTCACTTGAGTTTTTGCTTAAATTTTCAGTACTAATTTTCACATTTTTTATTAGAGATGATACCTTGGCAGACATTTCCTCTAACAGCTTTTTCATTTTAGAAAATTCATTATTACCTTCAGATTTAAATTTAATGTTAAAGTTAGCATTAGATAGCTCATATATTATCTCATTTATTTCCTTTAATTCCCTTACCATAGTTTTTATAATTTTTATTGAAATTAGAAGCAATAAAGTTATACCTAATACTATTATTACAATTTCCCTTATAAGTGTTAGTTTGAAGTTATATTGGTTTTTTTCGTAAATTCCTTTAGCTATATCTCTATTTATTTTAATTAATTCATTTATTGTATTTTGAGTTTTATTTCCTACTGTATTAAATTTAAATAAGTCGTTTATTTCCTCCTTTTTTTCCATAGTTTCATTATACTGTTGCCAAACCTTCATATAATCTGAAATATCATTTTTTAGCTGTTCTATTAATTGCTTTTCTTCATTCGTACATTTCTTCTTTTCATATTCGCTTATTTTATTCACAATATCCTTATATAAATTTTGAACGTTAATATTGTAATTTTTATCATATTCCTTAAACACATTTAATCTAAAGGCCTTATAAGCGTTTATTCTCATCTCAAAAAAAGAACTGTTTATATTCTGTATGTAATCTGTTGGCATTACTATATCACTATACATACTAAATAGTGCATTATTTGTATTGTTTAAGTTTCTTAATCCCTCCATTGATGTTATTAATGAAGTTATGATTGCAATAATAACTAAGACATTTAAGAGTAATTTTATTGATAAAATGCTCCTGATTTTTAACTTATTTATTAGTGGTTTCTTACCTAACTTTTCTAACATTCAGATTCATCCCCCTAATGATAAATTTAAAATACAATAAATGAAAAATATTTTACTTGAGTTTAAATATATTTTAAAACTAAATTAACTTTTTATAGCTATTCTAATTTTATTATAATAATGTAATTTTTTAAGTTTTAGTGTCTATATTTTGTTTTTGGTGTGATTTTTTCTGAATTTATAGAATGTTGACAAAATAAAAAGCCATATAGAGCATCCCATATGGCACAAAAATCCTACTTGAATTTTAAGGCATACACTTTTTGCCTATATTCTATTGGTGAAATACCCTCAATCTCCTTAAATATTTTTGCAAACTGTTTTGAATTCTTATAACCAACTTTTTCACCAACTTCATATATTTTATAGTCATTATCTTCAAGAAGTTTTTTAGCTTCTTCTATCCTAATTTTTTTTAAATAGTCAACAAAATTAAGTCCAATATATTCTTTAAATATCTGTGAAAAATATGAATAATTTAAAGAAACATAATTAGATACCATAGCCATATTTATATCTTTATAATAGTTTTCGTGAATATACTTAATAGCCTTTTCTATATATATGTTGTCAGTATAAGCTAATTTCTTTTGATTAATGTATTCATTTAATTTAAGTATTAAATTTTCAAGTGTCCTATAATACTCATGAAAACTTAAATAGCTATATATGTCTTCTATCATTTTATATTCTTCAAATTCTTCATAAAAATCTCTATCTAAATTTGTTATAAAGCTTTTTATAATTCCACTTATTTCTTTATTTACTTCTTCAATATAACTAATTTTGTATTTTAATATTTCATTTATATCAAATATTTCTCTTAAACAACTTTTTATATCCTCTTCTCTATCGGTTCCAATCATATTATTTAGCTTTTTTATTTTATTTATAGGAATTATATAATTATCCATTCTATTTTTTATATCTGAATATCTTATAACTTGTTGGTTTGCATATAAAAATATATACTTTAATGATTCAATTGCTTCATAGTATTTATCCCTAAATTCCCCTAAATAACTACTTTCTTCACTTATTCCTAAGTTTATTGTTATATGACACTGTTCAAATTTTAAAATAATATATCTATGTAACTCAATATTATTACATATAACAACTGCCCTACCGTCCTTATCCAAAAATATAGCAAAAGCAAACTCCTCATTTAAACCTCTTTTATACTCAGATAACATTTCTTTTAATTTTTTTAATACTTCTTTAGTATCTATTTGACAATTATTACATTTAACTTTGTCTATAACATATATATAATACTTGTCTTTGAAAACGTCTAAGTTTATTCTTTTACATAGTTCATTTACATCATCTTTACTTAGATTAGAATTTAATAAAATATAATTTACTTGGGAATTAAAAAATTCATCTGTATTTTTATATGTTTTATCAAAATTATTTTCTTTATTCCTTGTCTCTTTCTCTATCCTATCAATTGCATCATAAAGTTGGTTCCTTTTAATTGGCTTTAATAAATAATCCTTTGCTCCATTTCTTAAGGCGTGGGTTGCATAATTAAAATCATCATATCCACTTAAAATAATAATATTAGTTTCTACATTATTATCATGTAAATTACTTATTAAGGTTAATCCATCCATAACAGGCATTCTTATGTCTGTTATCAATAAATCTATATTATTCTCTTTATAATAATTCAATGCTTCTTGTCCATTTGATGCAAGAAGTATCTCATAAACATTAGGGTATTTATTTTCTATCATAGCTTTTATACCTTGTCGAATATTCTTTTCGTCGTCAACTACTAATATTTTTTTCATAGCTATTTAAACCTCCTGAGAGTATCAGCAAAGGTAATTTTACAGTAACTACTGTAAAACCCCCTTCCTTACTTTCAATACATATGCCATATTCTTTACCGTAGTATAACTTTATTCTCTGATTAACATTTCTTAATCCTAAACCACTATTTTTTCTATTACCAGCAGTTTTATCTTTATTTAAAAACTCATTATTAAATCTTTCATCATCTAAATTTATCTTATAGTTTATTTCTTTTAATTTTGTACTGTTGATTCCTTTTCCATAATCCTTAATAACAATAACTACATTATTTAAATCTCTATTTGCACTTATCTCAATAGTAAATTGTTCATCTTCCTTTATTCCATGTTTAACTGCATTTTCAACAATTGGTTGTAGAGACATCTTTAATATTTCCTGTTCATAAAGTGATTCATCAATATTTATCACTAAACTAATTTTATTATCAAATCGAATATTCATTAAAGCTATATAGTTTTTGATATGTTCTATTTCATCCTTTAATAATACATATTCACTCGTCCATTTCATATTGTATCTCATCATATCACCAAGGGAAGTTAATGCATCAGATATTTCATATTTCCCCTCTATTTCTGCAAGCATTTTAATATTTTCTAAAGTATTATATAAAAAGTGAGAATCAATTTGATTTTGAAGTGCTTTAAGTTCTGCTTCCTTTGTAACAGCCTTTTTATTAACCGATTCAGCAATAAGTTCATTAATTTTATCTAACAATCTTCTAATATGATGAGCAAGTTCCCCTATTTCCCTGCTACCTCTAACATCAATATCAATATCAAATTCTCCCTTTCTTATTCTTTTTACAGATTGTATAAGAATATTTAATTTCTTTAATACAATTGAATTAATAAAATTAGTTATGATAGATAAAATAGCTGTTAAAAATATAGTAACAAATATAATATAGTTTCTCATTCGGGATATTTTTGAGAAAATTTCTTTTAAAGATATTATTGAGACTATATATGAGTCAATTTCTTCTACGTAAGAATAAACAATATACACAGATCTACTATGGTTGTCCAAAAAAAAGCTTCCCCTATTTTGATTTATTTTCTTATTTAGCTCGCTACGTATGTATGAAATATCAAGCTTGTTTTGCTTAAAAAAATCATTTTCTATATCCATATAAATATTCCTTTTATTATCTATTAATAAAATCTGAGACTGAGGACTTGGAGTATTTGCATACATTTTAGGAAAGAAATTTTTAAGAAGCATATCTACTTCTATAATACCTATGTGCTCGTCCTCTGGATAATCAACTTCTCTTAAAAGCATTATTTTAGCAGAATTTTCAGGAATAGCATTATATTTTCTATCAACAACTTCATCATCCTTATCTTGAAAATACCAGAGCGTTCTTCCATTTAATTCATTAGTTTTCTTAAACCATATTTTATTTTTAACCCTTGATTCATTAAAAACTATAGGCCAAATTTCATTTATATAAGAATTATTAGTAAATAATCTTATGTGTTCAATATTGGGATTACTATTTTGTAATCTTAATATATTTGCTACACCATTAAAATTAAAATCTATTAGTTCATCAGTAGAAGACTCTTTTCTATTTTTTATAAAATCTATAAATTTCTTATCTGAAATAACCATTTGTGCCACATTTTCCATAGTGTTAATATTCTTTAATATACCTACCTTTTCTATCTCTAATAAATATTCATAATTTTTAATAGCATCACTTATTGCATTATCCTTAAACCTCTTAAAAAATATAAAGGAAAATATAATAATAGGGATAAGAATTACCAATATATATGATATAACCAATTTATTTTGTAAAGATAAATTATCATACCATTCTATTAAATTCCTTTTCTTTTCTTTTATTGATAAAATTAATGGTTTCAATATAACACCACTTTCATTAACATATTTAAAAATTATATAATTCTATTATACAAACATAAATATATTTTATGAAACGGCTAAAAACCCAGTTTTTGCTGGGTTTTTAGCTTTTATTATTTAATTATTTTTCTATCTTATTTTTGTTTTCTTGATATTTTTGTTCTTGATATTTTAATACTTTATCATATCCATATTGTTTTCTCTTTTCTAAGAATTCATTGAATAGCTTATCAAATTCTTCATCTGATTTAGCTAACAATAATTTTGGTAGTGTTTTACCCCACTCCATTGCTATCTTGTTAGCAGCTATACCTTCATCTGAGTCTCCTGTTGGATTGATACCATCAAATACAGCATAGCTTACAGTCTTACCCTTTGTCCAATCCTCTAATTGCTTCATTGGTTCTGCTGTTGGTGGTGCCCATTGAAGCATCATATTTGTATCCATAAGCATCCAGAATGTATAAGCTGCACCATATTTTTTATCAAATGCTGCTCTGTCCTTGTTTAGTAAATCCAATACTTCTGGTTTAAATTGGTCTTTTCCATCAATAGTGTCATAAGTTACTCCCTTTTCTCCTAAGAATAAATCCTTTTGACCTTCTTCACTAATTAAGTAGCTTAGGAATCTTATCGCTCTTGCTTTATCCTTACAATCCTTTGAAATTAATGTAATTGTCCAACCTGATAATCCGTCACCAGCAAGTTTTGGTGCATCAAGATTTGAATTTGCTGGACCATCAACTGCTATATAAACAGAGTTTGGATCTTTTGCATAAAGAGCCTGATTTTGGGCTGCAAAGTCACTTCTTTGGAATAGCATTGCAAAATATCTTCCTTGTGCTATCTTTTCTTCCATTTGAGCTCTCTTATCTACAAATATATCCTTAGCAAGAAGTCCCATCTCATTAGCCTTTCTGAATGTCTTTAACCACTTTACATATTCTGGGTCAGTCATTCTATCATAAAGTTTTCCATCCTTCTCTCTTGGAATTGCAAGGAAATTTTGTAGGTAATCTTCCAATGAGTAGTTTCCTGTTTCAGTAAACTCATGCAATCCAAGTGGTATTAATGGTTGTCCATTTACTGTTGGGAACTTTTCCTTTGCCATCTTTAATGCATTTAGGAAGCCTTCAGGTGTTCTCATATCTGGCTTTCCAAGTGCTTCATATATATCTTTTCTTACTACAAATGTTTGATTTGATGGCTTTAATTCCTTATATCTATCAAAGTCCTTTGGTGATGAAGATGCATTAGGATAACCATATACATGTCCATCTGGTTGTCTATACCAATCCAACTTTATTGGGTCTGTAACCTTAAAGAAATATGGATCATATTGCTTAGCAAGTTCATCTAAAGGTAAAACCAATCCACCTTCTATCATCTTCTTAACTCCGTCTTCCCACCAGCCAAGAGTTATAAAATCAGGTAGTTTCCCTGAAGCAATCATTGTGTTTAATTTTTCATTTTCATTTCCCGCTGGAACAATAAAGTTAATGTTTACGCCTGTCTTCTTTGTAACATATTGTGAAGTTAAATCAACCCCCCACTTATTTGGGAACCATGAAAAGTTTAGATACCAATCAAATGTAATTGGTTTGTCAGCGTCCTGCTTCCATCCTGGAGTGTCTGCTGACACTGTTGGGTTGTTGCTTGTTTCTGTAGTTTTCTCTTCTTTTTTACCACAACCTGCAAAAACTGTTGCAGTCATTAAAATTGCTAAAAGAAGAGATAGTACTTTTGTTAGTTTTGTTTTTTTCATTTTAATCCCCCTTCTTTTTATTAATATCTTTGCTTAAAGCAAAGAATTTTAACAAACAACAAACATCATCAACCTTTCACTGAACCTATCATCATACCCTTAACAAAATACTTTTGTAGGAATGGATATACACATACAATAGGAAATGTTGTAACAACCATTGTTGCAAGTTTTATAGATTGACTTGTTACTGTTCTTGTAACAATTCCGCCAGGTGCAGCCTGCATAGCTGTATTGCTACCTGCCTGTGCAACTATTCTATATAAATATGTTTGTATTGGTTGAAGGTCCGGATTGTTTATAAAAATCATTCCTGTAAAGTAATCATTCCATTGATATACTCCATGGAAAAGTGCTATTGTCGCAATAACTGGTAGAGATACAGGTAATATAACCTTTAAAAATATAACAAAATCATTTGCTCCATCTATTCTTGCTGCCTCTTCTAAGCTTGACGGTATTTCCCTAAAGAAAGCCATAAATATTATTGCATCATAAAAACTAAACATTGCTGGTATGATATAAACTATAAATTTATCTAAAAAGCCTAAGTTTTTAAGTAATAAATAATATGGTATTAACCCTCCACCGAAAAATAATGTAATTGTACCTATTGTCATATAAAATTTTCTTCCTATTAAATCCCTTTTAGACAGTGCATAAGCTACCATAGCTGTAAAAAATACGTGCACTATTGTTCCTATAACTGTCTTTGCTACTGTAATCCACATAGCCTTTGCTATACCTGGACTTGAGAAAACTACTTTATAACTATCTAAGCTAAATTTTCTTGGCCACCAGTAGATTCCACCCCTCATTGCATCCATACCATCATTAAATGAATTAACTATTACATACCATATTGGATATAATGTTAAAAAACAAATTATTAGCATTATAAGTATGTTTATAGTATCAAATACTTTTTCGCCGGTTGTTCTTCTTTTTAGTATATTAATCTTCATATTTACCCTCCTAAAACAAAGATGTATCATTGAGTTTCTTAGATACATAATTTGCTGATAGAAGTAGTAGAAATGCTATCACTGATTTTACTAATCCTACAGCCGTTGCATAAGAATATCTGCCAAGTTGAAGACCCATTCTATAGACATATATATCTATAACATCACTTGCACTGGCATTTAATGAATTCCTTAAAACTAAAATTTGATCAAAATTTGAATTCAAAATGCCACTTACCGCTAAAATAAACAAAATTGTTATAGTTGGTTTTATTGCCGGTAAAGTTATGTATATCATTCTATGAATCCTGCTTGCTCCATCAATAGTTGCCGCTTCATACATTTCAGGGTCTACTCCTGCTATTGCAGCTAAATATATTATTGCCGACCACCCTAATTCCTTCCATATATCAGATAAAACTACTATCCCCCAAAAATATTTAGGTTCTGCTAAATAATTAACAGGTTCCTTTATAATGTTCATTTTAATTAATATTTCATTTATAATACCAACGTCAGAAAGCCAAGTTGTTAAAATCCCCCCCAAAACAACCCAAGACAAGAAGTGAGGTAAATATGATATTGTTTGTACAGCCCTTTTAAACTTTACTGAAGTTAATTCATTTAAAAAGAGTGCAAAAATAATTGGGAGTGGAAAACCTATTAATAACTTTAGTACACTAATTCCAACAGTATTTTTTACAACATTATAAAACTCTGGATCTGTCAAAAACTCTTTAAAATGTTGTAATCCTACCCACGGTGCTTTAGATATTGGCTTTATAATACTGTACCTTTTAAACGCTATAACAAGCCCATACATTGGAAAATAGTTGAAAATAATCATCCATATAACTCCAAGAAGAGCCATAACCTGCAAATACTTCTGAGATAAAAATTTACTTAATATTTTATTCGGTTTATTTTTTTTTACGACAACATTACTGCTTAATTTAACATCCATCGTCTTATCTTCCTCCATACCTAAAACATTTGAATTTTCTTATTTTTCTATATTTATTTTACTCTATGAATTTTTCCATTTTAAGGTATGGTTTTTTATATGAGGTGCATTTTTTTTGGATATGGTATTACTGACTAAATATACTATCAATTAGAGAAAGGACAGGAATTCAAACTGAATACCCGTCCTAAGCATTTAGAAAGTGCTTTTAATTAAGCAAGTTCTACAAATATATCGTGAAGCTTATCAATATCTAAAGATTCTATAACCTTTCTTTCTATCACTGCTTTATTTCCACATATACTGCATTCTACTTTATTTCCATTTACGCTTACAGATACTATTTTATATTGTCCATAGTTTAATTTGTTCCTATTAATGTATTGAACCCTTATACTTCTTTCAGCAAATAGTGCAGTAACAGAGGCTTTGCCTTCATTATCAAACTGTTTATCTATTAATTTTGGTTCTAATACAAAATCTCCAAGTTCACCCTTAACTCCAAACATCTCTGTAAGCACAGTTAATAATAGCCAGCTTGCAGAACCTGTAAGGTAATGATACATACCCCTTCCCTTTTCATTTATATACTCAGGTATACCAGGATATATTCTGCTCTTTTCAAAATTCATACAATGCGAATATATAGAATTAATTACTTCATATCCTGCATCTGCATATCCTCTCTTATAAAGAGCATTTCCATACATTACTGCCATATGGCTAAACATCGCACCATTTTCCTTATGTCCAAAGGCAAAACCAAAAAGCCTTCCTAAATCCTTTTTAACTTCGTGATAATTAGTATTTAATCTATATCCTCCTACTTTATCATCCTTCAAATATTTGTTGACTGATTTTATTATCTTTTCTATTTGTTCATCAGTAGCTGTTCCACCCATTGTAGTAAATACTTGGCTTGTTAAATTCATTCTTACACCATTTATATGGTCTCCTTCAACTCTATTACCTGAATTATCATAATAACCATTGAACCACTCATAACCTTCAGAGTTTTTAATCCACTCATTATTTCTAATATGATTGATTATCCAGTTTCCTTTTCTTTCTAAATCATTGATAAGTTCATCTATTGATACATTAACTTTTCTTCCTGATATTTTACTCTTACAGCTATTAAAATACTTGTTTAATAGATTAACCTTATCCTCAACAGAATCATAATTTATAGGTGAACTCAATGAATCAAGTAGTAATAATATCTCTTCTGCCAGTTCTATTTCATTAACAGAGTATCTTTTCTTTAGTTCCTTTAATATTTTCGCAAACTCAATCAAATTACTTCCATATAGAGCAGTAAAAGCAACACTCTCTCCCTTTTCAGGTGCCATATCAAGTCCATCATTCCAATCTGCACCTTCAAGCCTAATATTATTATGCATTCCAACATTAAAGAACGGAGTAAGATGTTGAATTAAAATATGTTCTAAAATAGTTCCTTTATAGATTTCTCCATCAAAGGTTTTTAATTTGTTTCCTTCTTCTATAGTCCAAGTTTCATCATAATCGGTACATCTGCTGGCAAGTCTATCCTTGAAATATTCCTGTTCTTCTAACAGAAATTTTAAATCTCCACTTAAATCTAAATATAATTTTGTTGTAAGGAAAGGCCAAGCTCCGTGGTCCATCCATATTCTTGCTATATTATTTCTATCTGCAATAAATTCTCCAGGTTTTGAACCAATTATAGTAGCATTACTACCATCTATTCTTACACCAGCATAATTATTATATAGAAGCTTTCTTACTTCATCTGGTTCCATCATAAGAAGTGCAAGACAATCCTGCCACAAGTCTCTCCAACCTCTGCCGCCTCTACCATAGTCGTGGTGAGGTAAGAATGAACAACCATATATTCTTCTTAAAATTGGTTGAAGATTAATCCATTTCATCCACTTATCAAATTTTTCATCGCCTGTCTCAAATTCTGGCCTTTTTAATTTGTTGTCCCAATATTTTTTACACTCATCTAAAGCTCTATCAATTTTTTCAAGGCTTCCATATTTACTTATAAGCACTCTATTTTCTGTTTCATTGCCTTCTTCATTTATAGCCATCATCACTATATATGTCTTAGTTTCACCCGCTAAAAGTTCTACTTCTTTAAATCTTATGGCTCCTATTGCTTCATATCCTTCAAACATTTCACCAGGCTTAGCATATGGCTCTTTATTACAGAATACTGCTTCTGGACAATCGAAATTTCCACCTTCTCCAATGAACTCTTCAACCTCTGGGAAAAATCCTATTGGATTTTCACCATTTTCTTCAACACCAAGTACAGAATAGATAACATTATTAATTTTATGTCCTCTTTCGTCAAAGGAAAGTGTAGGTTTTACTACTACACCATTATCAGTTGTTTTAATTCTATGAAGAAGTGAAGTAACGTGTCTGTGGTCTCTTAAATTGTCTGCTGAACGTCCATATATAGGAATTGCAGCAGTTGGAACTATTTTTTTAGTATTCTCTCCAGTGTTTGTAATACTAACCTTCATAAGTTCTACCTTATGATTATCAGCAGGTGCAAAATTTAAAACCTCTGCCTTTATTCCTAAATCACTGTTTTCCCTTGTTATCTTGTGCCATAAAAAACCCGCTTCTAATTTAACTTTTTCAGGAGAATTTTCTCTAAAGGTATATCCTATCTGAATTGGTGAATTTCCACTAACTGACCAAGGTCCATATCCCTTTATATTTATCCAAAAATTTCTTGAGCTTCTTGTATTGTGCAAATCCTCCGCTGATACAGGGAGTAAAAGAAAAGTATTCTGACCTGATTTAATATCTCCATTTAGAGTTGGTGTAATGGATGACATTAAACCCGCTTCATTGGCAATAGGAAAATATAAATAACTATTTCTTTGAGGGTTTTCAAGTTCAAACTCTCCATTTTCATTTATGAAATTCCAATGTTTTACTCTATTCACAGCAGTAGACCTCCTTTTTTACTTCAATTGCTATTTACTTAAATCAAACTCCATCATACAACCCGTTATTTTTAATAACATCTCCATACCAATATGCACTGTCTTTTATAATTCTGTTTTGGTTAGTATAGTCTACATACACAATTCCAAACCTCTTTGCATAACCTTCCGCCCATTCAAAGTTATCTAAAAATGACCACAGATAATATCCCTTAACATTTACTCCATCTGAAATTGCTCTATATACTTCCTTTAAGTGCTCGTTTAGATAATAAATTCTATAATCATCTACTACCCTACCATTAGAATTAACTATATCATTAAAGGCAGCTCCATTTTCTGTAATTAATATTTCTACACCATCATAGTTTCGGTGCAAATAATTAAGCATATCATATAAACCTTTAGGATATATCTCCCATCCCATATCAGTTTTTGGATTATCTAACTCTACTCCTGAAGCCTTTAATGGATAAGATGCTTCATCATACTTTACAACACTTCTTGTATAATAATTTATACCTAAAAAGTCTATTTTTTCATTTATAATCTCCATATCCTCTTCAGGAAGTTCAGGAAGAAGATTTTGTTCTCTATAAAGCTTAACCATATCTTCAGGATATTTTCCCTTTAATACTGGGTCTAAAAACCATCTATTTACAAATCCATCATTAATTTTTGCTGCTAAAACATCCTTTTCATCATTTGTAAATGGATATGATGTTAATAGGTTTAATGTTATACCTATTTTGCCCTTTAAATCCATACTTCTATAAAGCCTTACAACTTTTCCGTGTGATAAAAGTACATTATGGGCAACCTGTAATGCCATTTTATAATCCTTAATTCCTGGTGCGTGTATTCCCCAAGCATAACCCAACATCGAAACTACCCAAGGCTCATTATGGGTAATCCATATAGGCACTAAATCCCCAAATTCCTTAAACATAAACTCTGCATATTCAACAAAATAATCTACTACTTTTCTATTTGCCCATCCTCCCATATCTTGAAGGTGTTGTGGCAAGTCCCAATGGTATAAGGTTACTGCTGGTTGTATACCTTTGCTTACTAAGCTATTTATAAGTTTTTTATAAAATTCCACTCCCTTTTGGTTTACCTCTCCATATCCCTTTGGAAAGATTCTTGCCCAAGAAATTGAAAGTCTATAATTTTTTATACCTAATTGTTCTAATATCTCAATATCCTTTTCATATAAGTGATAATGATCACAGGCTACATTACCATTATGGTTTTTATATATATTACCTGGAATAGAAGTAAATCTATCCCATATATTTTCTCCCTTGCCGTCTTCATTGTAGGCACCTTCAATTTGATATGAGGATGTTGCAACTCCCCATATAAAATCCTTTGGAAAATTATATTTTTTCATACTTACCTCCTATTTTATTACTTATAAATTTGGCAAGTAACTCTTACATCTGGTTACTTGCCTAATCAGCATATGTTACTCCATTATTAGCGTCATTATAGAATGTTTAATGCTATTGCATTTGACAAATTTGTCGTTTAACTTTAGATTAAAATCCACATCTTCATCTGATTTATTCATAACTATAACAACAACTTTTCCATCTAAATTTTTAAAGGCTGTAACCTCTAAATTTTCATAAGGATTAACAAACCCTATTCTCTTTGCTCCTCTTTTTATGAATCTGCTAAAATGACCTATATAATAGTAGGAACTTTGGTAATATACCTTATCATTTTGTGTATCTACTATGATTGGAGCATCACAGTAATTACCAACGTGGTTAGGTCCTCCCTGTGTATCTAATATTAAATTCCAATCAACCCAACCAACCGTATGATTATTCAAATCTCCAATTATGTTATGTCCATACCTTTCACCGACATTCCAATCTCCTAATTTAACTCCACCTTCTTGGCATCCTTCTGTAAATAGAAGTTTCTTATCTGGGAAATCCCTGTGTGTCTTTTCAAGATTTTCAAATTGGTCACCTGAATACCAGTGAAAACCAACACCCCATATATATTTCGAAGCCTGTTTATCTGATAAGATAACCTTTGCTCTTTCATACAACAGGTCTCTGTTGTGATCCCAAACAATAACGTTTATGTTCTCTAATCCCTCTTTATATAAAGTTGGGCCTAAATGATATTTAACAAAATCCCTCTCCTCTTCTGCTGTGTACCTACAGGAATCCCAAACTTGGGTTGCTTCTGGTTCATTTTGAACTGTAATTCCCCAAATATCTATTCCTTCCTGCTTCATTGCCTTTATATATTTTGCAAAGTAAAGAGCCCAAGCATCCTTATATTCATCCTTTAACTTACCACCGTTGTTCATTTCACCATTTGTCTTCATCCAAGCAGGTGGGCTCCAAGGAGAAGAAAATATTCTAATCTCCTCCTTAGAAACATCCTTTGCTTCTTTAATAAATGGAATAACGTATTTTCTTTCCCTTTCAATATTAAAGCTATTAAGCTCTACATCATATTCTTCTACATAATCGTAGTTACCTAATGAAAAGTCACAGCTATTTATATGGGTTCTGCAGAGGTTATATCCGTTTCCATCTTCATCACTAAAATATGCCTTTAATATTTCTTTTCTATTTTGTTCTCCTAATTTGTAGAAGTTATATGCAGCAGCTTCAGTAAAAGCTCCGCCAAACCCTTCTATAGTTTGAAATGTTTCATCCTCAAAAACCTCAATAGCCTTATCACAAGTTCCATTTAACTCTAATGATTTTGTTCCTTTAAAGGTTAACCTATCATCGGTATCCCTTGCTGTTAAATAAACTTTAAGCTCCCTTTTCATTTTTACCTCCATAAAAGGTTTATTGTAGATAAACATCTATCTTATTTACTTTTCCTTCTCTCACTTTAATTGCATATTCTTCTTCAATTATATTTCCTAATATTTCAACCTTACCCCCATCTATTAGGTAAAGCACTATCCTTTGATTTGAAGAATTTATTTCATAGGTATTTTTTCTATTTGGATTGTAGTAAGTAACATTACATCTTCCTAAGAAGTTGAAGCTAACTTTGTTTTCTTCGTCAAATAACCATTCTGGCAGAATAGGATTAAAGCTTAAAGTTAGTTTTCCATTTCTCATATCAAATGGTTTTTTACCAACAAACATAAGTCTCCATATGCTTAAAAGTTCTGCAGTTGCACCACTTAATCTTGCAACAAATCCAGTTCCGTGTATTGATTCATCTATATTAGCACTGCTTGCTAAGAAGGATGAATTTTCAAGTGGACTTCTGCCATATATGCTTGGATCCATAAATGGAATTAAAACATTTTTAAAGTCACTATAGAACTCATCATATAGACCACTCTTTAATATCTCAAGCATATATTTGTATTCCATATGAAGCCATATTGATTCATTTTCAAGCCAACCTGGTGTAAAGGCTCTTGCTCTACCAATCTCTATTGTCTCATTGTTAAGTGACGCATTTACTTTATACATCTTTAATTTTCTGTCAAATAAATCACTTTCTTTAACTTTATTGTAAACATTACTTAAAAGCTCTCTATCTTTATAGATTTTAAATCCTCTAACTACTCCCTCTAAAAATAGTGGCATTCTATTTTGTCTGAATTTAAGTACTCTAACGTATCTTTGTGTACTTTCATCTTCTTCAACTTCACTTTTATCTTCAATAACTTCGTACTCTTCAGCATCATAGTAGAAGTACGTTGGCATAATGCCTCCATTTTCTTCTTTTGCCTTTTCTAATTTAGATTCTAGTTTATTCTTTAGCTCTAAAATCTTATTAGCAAGTATCTCAGCATTTACTGAAATTTCTTTTCCTTCAAAACCAAATTTAACTTCTTCTCTATATTTTTCACGTAAATCAGACATCTTTGACCAGAGCTTATAGTCTCTATCTTCTTCCTGTGACTTGTTATAATTATCTAAAAGCTCTACTTCCTTTTCTATTAAGTCAAAAACTTCAACAGGCAATTTAATTTCTGCCTCTTTATATTCCTTTAATACATTAATTATGAAATTAGATAGTCTAACAAGCTCATAGGCCTCTGCAACTGAAGAACCAAATAGTCCAGGCAAACCATTTAATGCGTCATACCAGCCTGGTTTTCCTGCCTCCATTTCAATTCCCATACCATATGGATCTATTGTTGCAAATTTTACACAAGCAAGATTTACTAATTTTACAATAAGGTTTGTTTTGTATATTTCTCCTAAACCTTTGTTGGCTCTCATTAAATTTTTGTAGGTTTTCCTGTTTTCTATAAGCTTTTTCTTTTCCTTATCTTCCACCAATGAATTATATTGTCTTACTTTGTCACCTGCTAATACATATCTTCTTTCCCTTGGAAGTACAACTTCACTATTGTCAAAATATGTGTAGTCATATTCATTAAATAATAAATCTCTCTTCTTATCAGGGTAAACCTCTAAATAGTTTTCAATTAAATCTAAATTGTATGTCCAATGATCAGTCCAGAAGCCTTCTCCGTGAACTGCATCCACCTCTTCTTCAACATTTTCCATAATCCTTTTAAGCAGTTCCTCTTCTGAAACCTTAAGCTTTATGTTCTTTTGTTCTATAAAAGTAAATAGCTTTCCTGGTGTAAATGAATTAGTTAAAAATTCCTTTAAAGTATTTCCTTCTTCCACCAATTCATCGACAAAATTTAAGTCATTTGTCTTTACTCTATATTTAACTCCATTGATAACAAGAGGATTATATCCATCTGCTTGAATTAAATTCATAAAGGTCTTTATGTTGTAACTCTTTACCTCTGGTCTAAAGAATACATCATTTCTTCTATTTTGGTTTACATCTCTATAGTTTCCATTTCCACTTGAATAGTATTCTGGCTGAAGTGAAAAATAGTTGTAGTCTCTTTCTAAATCTCCGTGTTTTCTTGAATACATATAGTAAACAAAGGTTTTATCCCCGTTATTGAAAACAACAGGATATCCACCTCTTAATATATTGTCTAAATAGCTTTGTCTGCAGTATTCATCAAATAACTTGGAGGATGTCTTTGTATATATATCATCTGTTATTTTCTCTATTATTTCTTTACCCTCTAAGTATTTGTTATTTATATATACATCACTACTAAATTTATCTTTATAGCTCTCTAAAACTGAAACCTCTGGTGTATGCCCAACAACAGAATATAACTCTATAGTTTCCCCATCATTAAATTCAGCACTTGCTGCTGCAAAACTACAAGGCACTTTATTTGAAGTTATTTGTTTTCTACGTAATATATCTTCAATAGAATTATTTGCAAATACATCTGGGTAACTTAAAGATGTATTCATACCAAATACTAAATCTGCATCAACTATTGGCTTTATTAACTCTTTATTTCCATTTACATTTTTAAATGATAAATAAAAATTACCCTCTTTAAACTCAGTTACATTTACACTATCTTCTGATGATGACCTCATTCTGAAAATTGGTGTACCCTCTTCGTGATTATATACTTCCATCCACGCCTTAAGTGTATTTCCTACCTGTTTTAACCCTCCATCACTCACACCATAAGGAAGTAGGGCTGGCATACCATCTAAAACTTCAATCTTCTTTTTATCCTTTGATATGTTTTTAATTGTAACTTTTCTAACAAGTGCAGCTATTTTTTCCTGTGGTAACATATAATAAAGTACATTTATTTGAATTCCATTTTCATTATTTATCTCTTCAATCTCTAATTCATTTATACCTATATACATCTTTTGAGTTACGTTTTCATTATTTCTAATATTTAAAAATGGTTCGTAAACAGCTTTATTATCAAACTTTATAAATGTTCTAAAACCTACACTTTGTACGTTTTGATAACACTTATATGCAGGGAAAAACTCCATTATTGGATTATCCTTGTTTTTTATACCAAAGGCTGAAATACATTGGCCTCTGTTTACATAAAAAATCCACATAGGAATTCCCTTTTCACCTGCGATACCTGGCAAAAAGCTTGAAAAGGGTTTTGAATTATTAAAGTTTTCTATTACAAATCTGTTTTTTTTATCAAAGTAATAATTATTCATATTTATCCTCCCTTAATAAAAACTTCTATATTTATTAAGTGTTTAAAGTCAACCTCTTTTATGTCTAAATCAACATTTTTTATGATATTAACACCCTAAATAAAGAGGATAAACCTAAGAAAAATTTTAATTTTTATTAGGTTATAATATTTTATTCCTTAACAGAACCTGCAGATATACTGCTTATTATATATTTTGATAAGAACATAAATGCAATTATAATTGGAGCAACTGACATTGAAATTGCAAGATACATTGAACCTAAGTTTTCTGAAACCTTACCACCCTTTAGATATCCCATAAGTACTGGTAGTGGATACTTATTTGGTGAAACAATTACTGTTAGTGGTATCAAGTAGTTGTTCCAAGCTCCTATAAATGTAAATATAGACATAGTTGCAATTGCTGGAAGCATTATAGGTAATACAATCTTATGGAATATTGAGAACTCATTTGCACCATCAATTCTTGCTGCCTCAAGTAGTGCAGGGTGCATTGTAGATATTAAATATTGACGCATAAAAAACACTGTAAATGGTGTAGCTATAGATGGTACTATAAGTGGGATATAAGTGTCTAATGTTTTTAAAGTCTTGTTTAATTCATAGAATCCAAGTAAACCTAATTGGCTTGGAATCATCATCATAATTAGTATTAAAATAAATAACACCTTTTTACCCTTAAAATCATAGGCATAAAAGCCGTATGCTGTAAGTGCTGAAAAATATCCGCTTAATATTGTTACAGATATGGCAATTATAAAGCTGTTTTTATATCCTAACCATATACCTTTAAATATCCCATCTGAAACATCCATATGGTACATCATATTTTTATAGTTTTCAATTAGGCTCTTACCAGGTATTAATGTAAATCCTCTTACTATTTCTGTATTTGAACGTGTTGAATTTATTATCATCATTGCAAAAGGTATTAAACAAATTAAAGCAAGTAAAGTTAAAGCTGCATATAATATTCCTCTAAAAAAATTTCTTTTATTCAAAACTCACACCTCCTTAGGCCTCTTCCTTGAACATGCCCTTAAATACGAATATAGAGAATATTAATATTATAAAGAATAGACCATAAGCAACTGCTGCGGCATATCCAAAGTTACGGTATTTAAATGCTTGATTATATAGATATAAAACCATTGTTACTAATGAACCCTCTGGTCCACCAAGACCATTTTGAGACATTAGGAAAGGTATTTCAAACAACTGTAATCCACCTATCAATGATGTTATAACAACATAAATCATTATAGGTTTTAATAATGGCAGTGTTACCTTAAAGAAGGTCTGAGTTCTATTTGCACCATCTATCATAGCTGCTTCAAAATAATCCTTTGAAATTCCTTCTATACCAGCAAATATTATAATAAATGTATGGCCAAACCAAAGCCAAGTTTGTATTAATGATACCGATAGCTGTGCTGTTTGTGGCTGTCCTAACCAGTTAATAGGTCTTGATATAAGTCCAGCCTTAAGCAGTAAACCATTAAGTGCACCGTGCTGCCAATCTAAAATGAATAAGAAAAGTAGTGCAACAGATGAAACTGTCATTAAATTAGGTAGATAAAATATTGCACGATATAAACTAACCCCTTTAAGTTTTAATCTTACGTCTGAAAAAATTACCGCAAGAATTAACGCCAGTGCTAATTGAAGAATTATATTTACTCCCCATATTTTCCAAGTGTTTATAAATGCTTGAAGGAAATATGTGTCCTTTAATAGTCTTGCATATTGTTGCAATCCTACCCAATTTGCATTAAATGGAGAACCAATACCTTTATAATCTGTGAAGCTCATATATAAAGAAAGAAGTATTGGATAAATGCCAAATATACTAAAAACAATAAAAAATGGAGCTATAAATAAATATCCGTATTTATTTCTGGAATTCATAGTACACCCTCTTTCTTTAAATTAATATAATAGGTGAACATAAGTTCACCTATTATACAATTTTCAAAAATTAATTATTTATCTAATGGAGTTTTTATTTCAGGGTATGCATTTTTAACCTGTTTATAGAATTCATTTATTGCCGCATCCTTTGTCTTCTTACCTTCGATGTATTCCTTTACTACATTACCCCATATAGTATCTATACCTTGATCATACTTTGTAACAATATTTGGATTTATCTTTTCTGCTTCCTTTAAGAAGAATTCATAATGGTTTTGTCCCTTTAAGAAATCATCCTTTGCTGTGTCCTTTACCTTTTCTGTTACTGGCTTGTATGATAATAGGTCTCCTGTTTTATTGTACCACCAATTTAAGAACTCTTCATCGTGAGTCATCATCTTTACAAATTCCCAAGCAGCTCCTTTGTTCTTTGAACCTGAATATATACCTATCCAAGTTCCTCCCCAGAAGTATGGAGATGGCCCTGATGTTAATCCCCAATCGCCTGCTGTTTCCTTTGCATTTGGTTTAATTACATAGTGTAATCCCCAAGTTGGCATTACATAACCAAAAACTTCTACCTTGTTATTCTTTGAATCTTCTACCTTATCCCAACCTGCATTAAAAGGTACTGGTCCTTGCATTGAAGCAAACCAAGCTGGTGACCATTCTGGAGCAAGTGCTGTATATTCATTGTCACGTAGCTTCTTTTGATAGTCCATAAAATCTATTTGTGCTTGAGTTAGTTGTAGTTCATTTTTTTCATTTACCCAAGGCTTTGGATCTGAACCTTTAGCAAACCAACGGATAGCACCTTCGTCTGGTAGAATCTTATATCCTGCTTGCTTTAATTCTTCAGCTGCCTTCATAAAGTTTTCCATTGATGAAAGCTTTTGCGCTACAAATGCTGGGTCATCATTTCCCCAAACTTTTCTTGCAATCCATCTCTTATATATAAATCCACCTGGAGTTGCTTGCCAAGATAATGCCTTTACGTTTCCATTCATATCCTTACCTATGTTATAAACGTAAGGAACATAATCATCTGCCCATTTATCAGCATTATATGGTTCACCTGATAAGTTTTCCCAATATGGTAAATCAATCCATTGTTTTACCCACGCAATTTCTGCTGTGAATACATCTGGTGCTCCAACTCCACTGTCTAAAACCGGTTGAAGTTTTGAAGCATAGTTTTCTGTTGGTACAATTGTTAGTTCAGTCTTGATACCGTATTTCTCTTCAAAATACTTAAGTGGTTCTTTAAGTTCGTCTGTAAAGGACCAAACTCTTAATACCTTTGTCTTATCCACTTCTAATTTTTCTTTGTCTTCACTTGTTTTTTTAGGTCCACAACCAACAAGTGATGTTGTTACAAGTACTGTTGACAATAAGATACCTAAGTACTTTTTAATTTTCATCAAATTTGCCCCCTCTTTTTTATTTTTTTATAGTAACACTTTTGTGCTACATACTTAGATTATTATTTCTTTCGAAACCGGTTTCGAATGCATTAAAAAAGAAAAAGTATAAATTTTATTTTAAAGATTCACAGGAATCTCTAATAACTAATTCAACTGGAACAATTACAGATGTTCTGCTATTTTTTTTATCTATAGCATTAATTAATATCTCTGCTGCATTTTCTCCTATCAAATCTGTGTTCTGTCTTATTGTTGTAAGCTTTGGAGTTATATATTTACATAAATCTAAATCGTCATATCCAATTACTGATATATCTTGAGGTACCCTTAATCCCCTATCCTTAATTGCATTTATTGCTCCAATTGCCATAAAGTCTCCTGATGCAAATACTGCAGTTGGTGGTTCCTTTAACTCTAAGAGCTTTTTCATAGCATTATAACCACCTTCATAGGAGAAATAGCCCCCATCTACTAAATATTCATCCTTTTTTTCTAATTTAAATCTTCTTATAACGTTTAAAAACTCATTATATCTTGCTTGACCTGCAAAGGTATCTAAACTTCCATAAATATGAGCTATTCTTCTGTGTCCTAAAGAATAAAGATATTCAATTGCTAAGTAACACCCCTGTATATCATCTGAATGAACGCTGCTTGCTCTACTACATTCATTGTCTATTAAAACACAGGGGAAATCACTGTTTATAAGTTCCTGTATTTCGTTGTTTTGAGGGTCTGAAGTTATTATTATTACTCCATCCACGCCCCTAATTTTGCAGTGATCTAAATAAGTAATTCTGTCGCCACCTATATCCTTTGAAATGAATAATAGGTCATAACCTCTTGCTTCTACATTTTTCTTGAAGCTTTCTATAACAGCGTTAAAAAACGGATGTTTCATACCTACGTTTAACTTTTCATCGAATAATATTCCTATAGTCCAAGACTTTTTTGTAGTTAATATTCTTGCGTGGGAATTAGGGATATACCCCATTTCATTTGCCTTCTCTAAAATTATTTTTTTAGTTTTTTCACTTACATCTGGATAATTGTTTAAAGCCTTTGATACTGTTGTTGGTGAAAACCCTGTTTCTTTTGATATATCATATATTGTAATTGTCAAGTATTAACACCTCTTATTCTTTTTTTCGAAACCCATTTCGTAATCTATTTTCATTATAACAGTGTAACATATAATACGTCAATATATATATTAAAAAATTTCAGTAAATTTACAATTATATATTATTTCATTATTGTTATAATCATTAAAATAGCAAGAGTTTTGGGTATTATAAGGATTTATTTACCAAAGTTTTTTGATTATTAACAATCTATTTGATATCTTTAATTCAAATAAGCCCCATAAAAGGATTTTATTAGGCTCTTTCATAAGCTTTAGCAAATCGCAGCTTTAGACTTTGAAAAAGTCCGTAATTCAGTACAGGACGTGCCGAACCAAGAAGCCATCAGGACGATGGCATCGCAAGGGTAGGACTTTTCCAACAAAAATCTTAGATTTGATTGGCGAAATGAAAGGATACCTTAAAATCCTTCATAGGGCTAATTAAACTCACCTTAAAAGTTTATTTTATCTGTAACCTGCAGGCATTAATAAGATTCTTAAATAATACTGTATTTGTTACAGCTCCAACTCCTCCTGGAACTGGGGTTATATCCGACACAATGTCCTTTACGTCCTCAAAATCAACATCACCACAAAGGTTGCCCACATTATCCACATTAATACCAACATCAACTACAACTGTATTTTCTCCTACATATTCTTTATTTATATATTTAGCATGACCTATCGCAACAATAAGTATATCTGCCTTTTTTGTTATTTCCTTTAGGTTTTGTGTTTTTGAATGGCATATCGTAACAGTTGCATCTTCATTGAGTAGAAGCATAGATAAGGGCTTGCCAACAACCATTGACCTTCCTATTATAACAACATTCTTACCCTTAAGTTCAATGCCATAATGTTTTAATATTTCTATTACTGCCGATGGAGTACAAGGAGCAAAGCCTGTTTTATCCCCCTCCATAACCTTTGCTACGTTTATAGGGTTTATACAATCCACATCCTTGTTTGGATTTATGTAGTTTTTTATTTTATTTTCATCTATATTCTTAGATAGAGGCCTAAAAAGAAGTATTCCATGTATTGAAACATCATTATTTATCTTGTCTATACATTCTATCAAATCCTCAGTTTTTACGCCTTCTTCTAATTCAAAGACCTCAACCTTTATACCAAGCTTTTCTGCCCTTTTTAACGCTCCCCTCTCATAGGATAAATCACCTTCATTTCTTCCAACTCTAACTATTGCAAGCTTTGGTTCTATACCCTTATCCTTAAGACTCCTAACTTCCTCTATTATTTCATCTGAAAGCTTTTCTGCAACCTGTTTCCCATATAGTATCAAGCTATCCCTCCTAAAAAAGTCCTGTTATTTTGCCATTTTCATCTACATCTATCTTTTCTGCTGCAGGAACCTTAGGAAGACCAGGCATCTTCATAATACTTCCAGTTATTGCAACTATAAATCCAGCACCTGCTGAAACATATACTTCCCTTACTGTTATCTTAAATCCATCTGGTCTTCCAAGCTTTGTTGCATCATCACTCAATGAATACTGAGTTTTTGCCATACAAATAGGCAAGTTTCCAAATCCAAGCTTTTCAAGTTCTGCAATCTGCTTTTCTGCATCCTGTGTAAACACTGCATCTTCGGCACCATATATTCTTCTTGCTATTGTCTTAATCTTTTCCTTTATTGGCATATTTAAATCATAAGCAAAATTCATACTGCTATTCTTTTCTTCTATTAATCTTAGAACTTCCTTTGCAACTTCTATTCCGCCTTCTCCACCCTTTGCCCAAACTTCTGATACCTTAACATTAACACCAAGCTCTCTACACTTTTCCTTTACAAGCTCAATTTCTTCCTCTGTATCAGTTGGGAATCTATTCAAGGCAACAACAGCAGGAAGATTGAATACTCGTGTTATGTTTTCAACGTGCTTTAAAAGATTTGGAAGTCCCTTTTCAAGTGCCTCAAGATTCTTTTCACCTAACTTATCCTTTAAAACCCCTCCATTATACTTAAGAGCCCTTACTGTAGCAACAATGACAACAGCACTTGGCTCAAGACCTGCCATTCTGCACTTTATGTCTATAAACTTTTCCGCACCTAAGTCTGCTCCAAAGCCTGCCTCCGTTACAACATAAT
The DNA here is from genome assembly GCF_020054765.1 of Caloramator sp. Taxonomy (NCBI): domain Bacteria; kingdom Bacillati; phylum Bacillota; class Clostridia; order Eubacteriales; family Clostridiaceae; genus Caloramator; species Caloramator sp. The sequence continues at coordinate 37,089 of NZ_JAIHAO010000021.1, forward strand.
CTGCAAGGTGAAGAGCCATCTTAGTTGCCATTATTGAATTACATCCGTGGGCAATATTTGCGAATGGTCCTCCGTGAACAAAGGCAGGTGTACCTCCTAATGTTTGAACTAAGTTAGGCTTTAGGGCATCCTTTAAAAGTGCTGCCATTGCCCCCTGTGCCCTTAAATCGCCCGCTGTAACAGGCTTGCCTTCTCTATTATATGCAACAACTATTCTTGATAATCTCTCCTTTAGGTCATTTATATCCTTTGATAGGCAGAATATTGCCATAACCTCCGATGCAACAGTTATATCAAACCCATCCTCTCTTGGGACGCCATTAACCTTTCCTCCAAGCCCACTTACAATAAACCTTAGCTGCCTATCATTCATATCAACGCATCTTCTCCAAGTAATTCTTCTTTGGTCTATGTTTAATTCATTCCCTTGATATATATGATTATCAAGCATTGCTGCAAGTAAATTATTTGCCGCACCAATTGCGTGGAAGTCACCTGTGAAGTGAAGATTAATATCCTCCATTGGAACAACCTGTGAGTAGCCTCCCCCTGCTGCTCCTCCCTTTATTCCAAATACAGGTCCAAGAGATGGTTCACGAAGTGCAACTGCAGTTCTCTTACCAAGCACTGTTAGAGCATCTGCAAGTCCAATTGAAGTTGTTGTTTTTCCTTCCCCTGCTGGGGTTGGATTTATCGCCGTAACTAAAATAAGCTTTCCGTTCCTACTTTTTTTGTTCTTTAAAATGTTGTAGTCAACCTTTGCCTTATACTTTCCATAAAGTTCAATCTCATCCTCTGTAATATCAAGCTTTTTGGCAATTTCCCTGATGTCTGAAAGCTTTGCCTCCTGTGCAATTTCAATATCCGTTTTAAACATAAACGCCCTCCTCTTATTTATATTACATAAATAAAGATACCGCCTACTCTCTATTAAATATATTCTACACTATTTAAACCTATCCTTCTATATCAATGTTTATAATATTTCAAAAAGTTATCAAATTTAGTAGTTGTCTTTTATAGGACATTAATAAAAATTGAAAAAAATATAATAATTAGCCCCACAAAAGATTTCTTGGGCATCGGTGCATTTCGCTAATCAATTCTAAACTTTTCTTTATTTGGAAAAGTCCTACCCTCGTAATGCCATCGTCCTGATGGCCGCTCGGCTCGGCACGTCCTGTGCCGAATTACGGACTTTTTCAAAGTCGAAAAGCAATAATTGCTAAAGCTCATGAAATA
>NZ_JAIHAO010000071.1:0-5793 GCF_020054765.1 Caloramator sp.
ATTGATCTGCTGGAAGTATTTGTGATAAAGCAAGTTTTGTACCAAATGCAGCTGCTTTAGCACCAGCATTTAATGCTTCTACTCTTTGTACTAATTGTATGAAAGATTGAGCAGTAAATCCAGTAACTTTCAATTGAGTTGGGAGATTGTCATAAGAATTCAATATTGCGTTGTATATATCAGTTGTAATTTGTGTTTCGAATGATCTTGCAACTCTTGCTACCCAATCACCCCAATTAACTTTTCCAGCCAATACTCTATAGAAGTCTTCTTGAATAGTAATTGCACGCTGTTGAGGAATTAACGTTAATATTCCATTATAAATTCTTTGTGGCTCAGCTTTTCTTATACCGGGAGCAATTTTTGATACCACAAACAAATCAGGATTTGGAATCGTAAATACAAAGCTATCGCCCCAGTTGCCGTTTTTTATTTCTGCAAATTTATAGAAGTCATCCAATACAGTTTCTGGTATAATCACATCCAACATTTCGCCAACTAAAGCAAATAAAGCCCATTTTACGTTAGGATTTCTTAATAAAACAGTATCAGATACCCCAGTAGCATTAACACCAGCCATTTTAAAAGATTCTTTGATTAAATTTTTGGTGAAAACTTCTTGTTTTTCTTCGTATGTTTTTCCAGTAGCACTTTCAGCATATTGTTGTTTTCCATTTAAGTATAAATAATGTTTATATAATTCAACACCAGCTCTTACTATGTCTTGTCCATCAGCAGAGAAGGACATAAATCTCTTGGTAGGTATAACATTCATATTTCCCATAAAATATTCCTCCTTCTAATAATTATTATTTTAATTAGAGAGCATGAACAACTTCAAGTTCATAAGCAGTTATTTTATTACCAGCAACGGAAATTGTGGTTTGTGCTACAACCTTAAAAGCAACTACAGAAAGTGGAGCACCAGTACTTGAATCAGTTATACTAGCTGCTGGAGCAAGTAAATATGAACCATTCGCTGGAAGAGCATACTGTCCAACAGTTGGCGCAGCACTAAATCCATTAGCAGTAATAGTAAACCTATCTCCAACTTTCAATTTCCTTGCTCTTGCAGGTCTGTTAGCAGGATTGTAAAATAATGTAGGATCATCAATATCAAGTCTAAATCCATTAACCTCTACCAAAACTGGTGATTCGACCAACAATACCTCTTGTGTGGCTACATCTGTTGGAGCAGAACAAGCATAAATTTCGGGTTGACCTGGTATCCTATCACCAAGTACAACCATACTTCCATTATCCATATCAACAGTATTTTGCACAGATACTACATAGCTATCTACATTCGTAGAAGCCATTTTACCAATTTTAACAACTACATGATTTCCCATAGAAATACTCCTCCTTATAATTATTATTTTAGTTTATATTTTTTTCGAGCCTTTCCCATATATTGGGAGACTCGTTATGAACATTATCATCATCATTATTTGGATTCATTTTAATAAACGACAAACCATTTTTGTGGTATGTAATCATTTTTTCACCAACAAAAGCTTTCACATCTTTTTCAAATTCCTCAAATTTATCATAATTATCAGCTTTAGCAATAAATAATTGTATTTCATCATTTGATAATATATCATCAAGAGAACTTAATAATGAGTCTACTTTAGCCTTATATTCTTTCTTTTCAACCTCTTTTTTGAAGGCTAATAATTCATCTAATTGAACATTTTTATCTTTCAATTCTTCTTCCAATTTTGAATATTTTTCATGTAATTCTTTATTTTGATCAGATATTGCTTTTATTTTTTGTGTAAAATTCTTATTATTTTGTCTTGTGAATTCACTAATAATATCTTTACTCCCATCTTCCCAATCAACTGGAACAAATTTAACTCTTGTTATATTTTCAAAATCAAGTACAGGATTGTCACCTTGCATTGTATAAGGTATCTTTACATAAAATTCATTCACACAATCCCAAGCATATACAAACTTATCATCATAATCTACTAAATAGTAGCGTGGGAATTCTTCTTTCCAAATTTCATCTAAATATTTTATGTTTTCCAATTGTCTTTCTAATTCTTCTTCTAATTGTTCTTGTGTGAGTGAAAAATCAACTTGAATATCTACCACTTTATCTTCATTTTTTTGTTTATCATCATTATCATCAGAAATATCACTTATATCATCCATAGTAAAATTAGAAGTATCAAGCCCAAGAGTCTCATAATATTTCTTCAATTTTCTCTTTGCTTCATCATAATAAGAAGCATCAGTATTTTTCTCTAAAAATGACAATGCAGCCTGACATCCATTTGCAGATAAAACCAATTTACCACCTTTTATCATGCAAACAGGATATTTAAGATTCTCTGATGGAGCATCTTCCCACCCATCAAGAACTACCAAATAAGCAGCTTTTACTAACTCTTTGTAATTTTTTGCTTTCAAAATATCATTACGTAATTTTGTTTTGTCAACATCACCCCAAGGAGTATCGTAATCCGCTGCATCTTTTGATAAGTCAATTTCTATAGGGTCACCAGTACCCCATTCATCTTTCTCAATAAAATTCATTGATTTATCCTCCTTCCTAAAAAATCTCTTAAATTCTTGAAGCATTTTAGCGACTCTTTGGCTAAATACTTCAGCATGAGCATTAATCATACCACTCTCTACATTTTGTCCTAATAAAGTAATACCAGTATAAGAATACTCTAAAATATTCTCAATGCCTGTTTTTTTATTATATTTAGATTCATATACTAAAATTTCCATAGAAATTTTAGCGCCTTTATTTTTTGTCAATATATCCACAGCATCTTGCGCATAAACCTTCCATATATATGCATCAACAACAACATAAGTTCTACCATCGATTTTTTCATAATGATAATTATTATCTTCAGGAACAATACCTACAGGTTGCTCTAAGTATTTAACCCCATTATCATCAATTATAATTTCATGTTCTGTAAAATCTTTATTACCATCTTCGTCATATTTGATATATGCGAGAATAGGAATATTAGCTATAGTATCTTTTGCTTTTTCTATTGCATCCATATCAAACTTTGATTTATTAAGATTTATGCCATCATGCATTACATATAACTTTAATTTTAAAAATCTATCATCCTCAAAAGTATCATCTACAAAATATTTTATTGGTAAATTTAAATAACGATTTGGCACATAAAACACCTCACTTTCAGAAGAACATCTTGTTTGTTATTACGATTGCTGCTTTATTGAATGGCACATCCAATACAATATTTTTATCATATTTAAATATCCAACACTTTTTACCAGATATTACTTTTTCATTTAATAAAATTAGCTTTTTATCAATTAAATAAGCCGCAACTTCAGGATCAAAACAATATACGTATTTTGGCATATTAACCACCTTTACACATTTTCATTACTACCAACATCACGGGTTTCTTCACCTTTATCACTTAATTCTGATTGTGATTTTGAAGGTCTACCGCTGTTATCATTTGGCGACTTTTGATAAGAAGACGACAATGGTTCCAACATATCAACAATACCAACAGCATTTTCAAACAACGAAAGATTAATTAATTCTCTTTGAGTCTTACCCATAGCAGCAGCTACCCAAATTTTTGGAAAACCATATTGTGCTGCTTTAAGTGCATTATTAATTCTATCTTGTCGATCAAATTCAGTACCCTCTAAATGTATTACAAATTTGAATTGACCTGAAATTTTCTCAATTTGATAATTTAAAAAATCTTCAAACTGAGTATATATATGCTTTACAAACATATAATCAACATCTTGATTGTTTTTCACTAAAGACACTGTAGCTCTATCTAAACCTAAATTAGTACCAGCACTATCCCAAAATCTACTATTGCCTTGCTCATAAATTGTTTTACTACTCTGCGATTTATTAAAATCCATAGCTTCAGACTGCTCAAATGGAGTAGTAATAGCTTTAACACCTTCTGGAAGTCCTGCCTGCATATACGCATTAAAATACTTAGCTGTATCTGCCGTAATAGCAAAAGCATCGATAGAATTAACACTTTTTCCTTCTTTTAATGGAATTTTATTGTTTACAATTTTATAAGTTCTTACTTTTGCATCAACTCTATCTAATTCACGGTATTCTAATAAATCAAGCGCCTCAAGAAAAAGCGGTATCAATGGGGGGACAATACCAGCCATTTCATTATGAAATTTAAATACCCATGCTTTATCTGGAGGTAACTGTTGCCAATAAAAATATCTCCCATTATGATACCCAGCTCGTACACCAGCTTGTTTATCATCAATAATTCTATCTTTATTGCTCATGAATGATTCATAATATACGCTAAACTCGGGCGCAAAATTTTCTAATAAAACACCTGGTTGTAGGAAATATGTCATATTAAATGAGTATTTCCAACCATGTTCGCTTTTGTAGTCTATCATACAATAATTGGACGGCATTTCTTGCAATACAATCCTATCATCAAGTTCCCTCACATAATAAAACTTAGCATCCTCACGCATCATTTGGCGTGTAACTTCTGGAAAAGTTTGTTTAATATTAAATTTTTCTACCCAATCTAAAACACGTCGATAAGCTTTCCAAAAAGCACTATTTTTCAAATCCTCAGGACTATTAATAATAGGTTCAACATACCAATCAAATGATAATAAACCTCCAAAATAATAAATCAACCTTTTGAATTGTAAAATATTATTCTCTATAAATTGTGCTAATTCTTTTAAAGCACGCTCATTAGCTTTGGGGTTTTGCAATAATTCAATAATTTTTCCCCTATCAAATTTTTGAGGGTACATATTAATATTTTTCAATATTTCATTCTGCAAAATAGGGTTCATATAATAAGCCATTATACTTGCATTAATATCACGTGCAAATTCTAAAAAATAGTTGGTCGATGTTTCATTCGTAGTAGCAGTGGTATTTTTTTGATTTTTTCTTTTTGGCACTTTTTCACCTTCTTTCTGCTAAACAATCAAATACTCCAACATACCTTTTAACATATTTTCGTAATCATCTTGATACAAATTATGTTTGTTATTTACTTCCAACTCGTTCACATATGCTAATCCATATCCCAAGCTTGTAGCTCTATCTCTCTTCATTGTCTTTACCAATCTATCATAAATAATATTTCCAGAACCACTTATTGTCTGTGTAATATTTGCCAACTCTTCTATAAGTAAGTCAGTTTCAATAAACACAGCATATTCTTCAGGAGTAAGATTGTTTTCTTTAAACTGACTATCAACTTCTGTAGAAGGTATAAGCAATCTTACGGAACCATCTTCAAAACAAGATTTCATATAAGTATACATAGTATTATTAAAACTATTAGTAGCTGCTATTCCTCTTATCAACGGAATAGCACCTTTCAATTTTTTACCTTCTTCATCATCATCTAACACAAGGGGAGGGAACTCAATTACTTTTTTTGTTTTGGGATCTACATATTCCCACGTCTCATAAAATAAATAAGGTAACCCTTCACCGTTGCCTCTCATATCTATTACTAATTTTTCAGTATTAGGGAATTTAATATGAACAAGCTCTCTTAAAAAATCTCTCTGCTCTTGTAAAGTAACCCCGTTATGTGTTTTTATGTACACCACTTCTTTGAAATAAGTACCGTTAGGACGAGGTTTTAACTTAATAACTGTTGTACATGCATTATCACTATCTTTTGCATTAGAAAGTGCAACGTCATGAACAACTATATATGAAGATGATGATTTCGAAGGTTGTTCTAACTCACATTTTTCAAGTTTCCTACATTTTTCAGTTAACTCATAAGG
>NZ_JAIHAO010000072.1:0-5651 GCF_020054765.1 Caloramator sp.
GTGCCGAGCCGAGCGGCCATCAGGACGATGGCATCGCGAGGGTAGGACTTTTTCAAACAAAGAAAAGCTTAGAATTGATTAGCGAAATGAACGAATGCCTTAAAATCCTTCATAGGGCTAATCAAAAAATATAACTTTTTCAAAAGCCAAAAGAAAACATTGTTTTTCTTTGGCTTTATGAATTATTTATCAGGTGAAATATATTCATTTTTATTATCTAATCTGCTTATAGCTTCATCAAAAAGTTGTTGCACCATCTGTGCAAATTGATCTGGGGTAATAACTGCCTTAACGAAGGCAGGTAGCTTATCATACTGTGAAACTACGTAGTAGAATTTTTTCTTTCCCTCGGTTAGTGCAAGTTCTTCGGCCTTCTTTTCAACATAGAACATAAATTCAAGGGCCAATTTCTTTGCATATTCTCTGTTTACAAAGTAATATATGACAAGTATTGCTAATACTGCTACAATGCCCCAAAGCTCTGGCATAAAATATCCCCCCCTTTTTAGTACATTATATGTGGGAGGATATTAAAAAGTGATTTTTTAAGTTAATTTAATTTTGTACCACAGTAGGGGCAATAGGGATAATCAAGATTAACTAAGTTTTTGCAATTAGGACATACCTTTTCAGCATAGGGATTATATATCTCTATTAAGTCCTTATCATCTATATCGTTTATTTCCCTTAATTCATATTTTTTTCCAACTTCCTTTGGTATTTCAAATATTCTGTTACAGCATCTTGAGATAGCAAAGTAATTTTCATCAAATTTAAATAACTTTACAAAGAAAAAGTGAAAATAAGAGTATCTTTTATACACTTTATATGTGGTAAACTGCCCGCATACTTTGCAAACTTTACTATTTATATCTCCAATATGTTCTTCTTTGCCTTCAACTCCAAATATACCTATAAAGAACATATACCTTCCCCCCCATCACATTCTATATCCTTTAGCATATCACAAACTTCACCTATTGAGTAGATATATAATCTATGAAGAGGTCTTGTAAGTGCTACATAAAGAAGCTTTATATCAAGCTCATTCTGTTTATATAAATCTCTACTGGCATTAGGAACAAATACTGCATCAAATTCCAGACCCTTTGAAAGATACGAAGGTACAATAACCCTCTTTGCAGAATATTCCTTTTCATTACCTGTTATTAGTTTAAAGTCCAACCCCTTCTTTTTAAGAAGCTTATGAATTTCCTTACATTCACTTAGTGTTTTCCCAATGATAGCTATTGTGTTAATATTTGATTGCTCTAATTCTTGAATTTTTACAAAAATATTTTCTACAACTTCCTTTAATGAGTTTAACTTTTTTACTTTTACCCTTTCACCGTGTCGAATAACAGGTTTCCCAATTTGAACCTGAGTATCTTTAATATGGCATATAACCTTGTTGGCAACATCCATAATTTCAATACTTGTTCTGTAGGTTTGTTCAAGAGTAAGGTAATTGGCAGAATTATTAAATACAATACTCCTTAATTCATTCCAATCTCTAACGCCACGATAATAGTGTATTCCTTGATTTAGATCACCAAGAATTGTAAAGGAGCTGTCCTTTATTATGCTTTTTAGAACATAAAGTTGGAGAACACTGAAATCCTGTGCTTCGTCAATTACAATATGTTTAACTTTAATTTTTTCGCTAAGACCTAAAGTAGTATATTTAATAAAAAGAAGTGGAGCCAAATCTTCATATTCATACAAATTAGATTCAATATTTTCCTTATACGAATCTATTAAATATTCATAGGTATCTTTATCTATATATTTAAGAGATTGTTCTTTAAATAAATTGCTAAATATAAATTCATTATAGTACTCAAAGGGTGGTTTTATTTCTATTGCCCTTATGAAACTTTGTGCACCATTTTTAACAAAATCGTTTACCTTGCTTATAAGTTCGTCGCGTTTATTGTATGTTTCAGTTAATTTAATTCTTCTTTCTTCTGTGTCTTCAATATTTAATTTAATTTTATTAACCTCTAAATCACAAATCCTGTGTAATTTTTCGATTAATTCATCCTTTTTAAGTTTTGCTCTATTTTGTAGATGTTTTTTTATTTCATTTAACCTTTTTTGAAAAGGAAGGTCAGAATAATTTTTTAAGAAAAGTTCTTGTACGTCTTCATAGGAGTATAGCTCTATCTTTCCAAATTTAAAGGAATTTTGAGGTATAATAGTCTGTTCTACATCCTTTAGATAAAGACTTAATATATCCATAAATTCCTTTGATGTTTTAAATTTGGTTGCTTCAATTATAATTTCCTTCTCTCTTTCATCCTCAAGATCTACTAATTTAGAAAGTTTACTGTTTACATCCTTTATTTTTACCTTCTTTTCAAGAACCTCAAAGGCAAACTCTTCAAAGGTAGTTTGTTTAACTCTATTAACTCCAAGTTCGGGCAAAACATCAGATATATAATTTAAAAAGAGCTTATTTGGAGCAATAATCATATAGTTTTCAGGAACAAAATCCTTGTCATAGTTGTAAATAAGGTAGGCAATTCTATGGAGAGCAATAGTTGTTTTACCACTTCCTGCAACCCCTTGAACAATTAGTGGTTTCCACATATCTGCTCTTATTATCCTGTTTTGTTCAACTTGTATAGTTGAAACAATATCCTTCAACCTATTATCTGCGTTTGCACCAAGGAAGGCCTGTAAAAATTCATCGTTTGTTGTTATATCAATATCAAACATATTTAAAAGTTTACCATCATCAATTGTATACTGCCTTTTTAAATGAATCTCTCCATAAATTCTTCCATCAGGGCAGTCGTAATGAGCTCTGCCTAAACGTCCTTCATAATAGAGGTTAGCAATAGGTGCTCTCCAGTCTATTATTATTGGTTTGTAGTTTTTGTCATCAAGCACAGACATCTTTCCAATATAAAGCTTTTCACGATTTTTTGAACCTTCTTCTGTAAAGTCAACCCTTGCAAAATAGGGTTTTTTATGTGCGTTCTCAATCTTTTTTAATTTCTCTTCTATTGTATCGGAAAGCTGAGTGTTGATTATCATACTGATGTAGGGGTCACTACTGTCATCTTTAGGGTCTCCTACGCTTCTTGCAAGTTCTTTGTTTAATATAGCCTTTGTTTTAAGAAGTGAGCTGTGATATTGTTTAAGAAAATCAAGTATAAAGTTTAAAAATTGTACTTCCTGTTTATAATCTGGATGATTTTCAATTGACATAAAAACACCTCCGTTTATATTTTTGGAGGTCCTTGAAAACAGCTTAAATTTATTCTAAATCATTTTAAAGTATATGTAAATACGATTTCCTGGGAAATAGACTATTTAACTGCAAGTAAAAATTGTTGACTGTAAATTACATAGATACTAATAAATAAGGTTGCTAAAAGTGAGAACTGGACTAATGTTAGACATATTTTAACACTTTGGTCGTCTAATTTAAATTTTATTATTTGAAATAAAAACAGACTAATAATGAAGAATAAATATAATTTTATCACAGAATTTACCCCCTTAATATTAATATATTAAGAGTATGGGCAATTACAATATTTTTACACACGATATATAAATATACATAAATAGGATAATATGTTACAATATTCTTGGGGGGTGATAAAATGGAGAATCGAGGAAAGAAGATAGAGAGGATGTATTATATCTTAGCAGGGATACTTTTAGGTGGATTTTTATTTAGTTACTTTAGCAAAGGCATAAAAGATTATTTTGTACCTAAGTTAAAAACCTTTAATTATCAGGTAAGGACAAGGATTTTAAAGCAAGAGGATTTTTATACCAATTACACTAAAAATCAGGTTGTTGTAGGAGATACCATATATTTTGTACCTGCTTTAAAATATGAGGATTTTTGCCTATATGCCTACAATACAAAGAATAAAACATTAGAAATGATTACAAAAAATTGGGTAAACCAAGTTGAGGCCTATGAAGGCATTGTTTATTTTAGGGATGTTAAAGATACATTATATAGGTTGAACCCTAAAAACAAATCTATAGAAAAACTGTTTGACAACTGTGCAGATTTTCAAATTGTTGATAATAAAATTGCCTATTTAAATAGTGAAAACAGAAATGTAATTTTATATGATATTTCAAATAAAACAAATATAGATTTAAAAATATACCCTCATAAGTTTTTATATATGGGAGATGTTATCTACTATTATTTTGCAGATGGAAGTAGTTATATATATGAAATGAATATAAAGGATAAAACCTATAAAACATATCGATTGCAGGACCCTATTTTAAATTTGATGTACTACAATGGATATTTTTATACATCAGTTGGCAACATTAAGATAGTCTGCTTCAATAATAAATTTGAAAAGCTTTGGGAAATAGCAGATCAAAATAGTGGGATTGAATTATCTAAAATTTTAAAAGGAAGAGTATATTATTATAGTTTAAGTAACAGAGAAATTGAAAGAGTTCTAATGAGTGTTGACTTAGAAGGTAAGAATCCAAGGGAGGAGCTAAAGGTTAATGGAATAACCTATAACAATGTTGAATTTATAGTGGAGGGTAATAAAGACTATATATATGATATAAAAAACAAGAAGAAATACGAATTTCCTGGTATAAAGCCTGTTCTTTTTTATTATCCAAACAAAAAAGAAATAGATACACTTCAGGGATATAGGATGGTTAAAGTAAATAACAAATTATTTTATTCAGATTATGTTAAATTAATTGAGCATAAATTAGGTTCTGATGATGGAGTTAGAGTTTTCATTAGTAATAATTTGAAAAATATATTTGTTAAGGATTTAAAAGCTGTAGGCGGTAATTTGTTTTTTTATGGGGGTCAGTTATATAGTTTTGATTTAGATTCAAATACTCCTAATTTGGTAACTAATATATTAACTAATAGGATGTTTGTCGATGGAGACACGATTTATATCTTTTCAATAACTAATTTATATAGAATATACAACAATAAAATCGAAAGGTTATTAGAGAATGCTTGGGTACTATATATAGGAAATGGTAAAATATATTATTACCCTAATGAAAATGGTATAACAAATGGAACGAAAATTATGGTTTTAGATACAAAAACCAACAAAACAGAAGAGATTAAAAATGATGGTGTATACTTATCAGAAATTTTATATATAAATGATAAAAATATTTATTATGTTGAAGGGAACAATCTATGGGTCTATAATTTTGAAACTAAAGAAAAAAACATATTACACAGCAATTTATTACCTTTTGATGGATGCCTTGTATTAAATGAAAAAATATTTTTTATAGAAACCAACGATAATGGAAAATTTAAAATAAAATGTTTAGATATTAATACGAATAAACTCACAACAGTAGTGGAAGACATAGGATATATAAATTCATATCTGTATGATGAAAAAGAAAAAAAGCTCTACTATACAATAAGCGACTATTATAAAGTTTTAGAGGTAGATGTTAAATGGAAGAAGTAGGGAAACGTCTATTTTTGAAATTGTTGATAAACCTACTTGTTAGCTAAATTTAAAAAAAGCCCCATGAATGGATTTTAATGGGCTCTTTCGTGAGCTTTAGCAATTCTTAGCTTTTCGACTTTGGAAAAGTCCGTAATTCGGCACAGGACGTGCCGAGCCGAGCGGCCATCAGGACGATGGCATCGCGAG
>NZ_JAIHAO010000022.1:0-28521 GCF_020054765.1 Caloramator sp.
GATGGCATCGCGAGGGTAGGACTTTTCAAACAAAGAAAAGCTTAGAATTGATTAGCGAAATGAACGAATGCCCAAGAAATCCTTCATAGGGCTAATCAAAATATACCTTTTTCAACAGCCTGAGCATTAACCACTTAAGGTTAATGCTCTATAAAATTTACTTCTCAAATATCAATCCATAATGGTGTTCAGATACATCGATTTCTGAAATAAACTTCAATCCTTCTTCCTCAAACCACTTTATAACATTTTCTTGAGATATTCTATGGTTAGCTGGTGGTCCGTAATTTGTTTCTATCTTCCTCCACTCTATTACAAAAACCCTACCGCCAATTTTTAATATTCTTTTTATCTCGTTAATATACCTACTTTTATCTTGTATTTCGTGCAAAACATTTGACAGCATAACATAATCAGAAATACTATTTCCCACAGGAAAAGAATACTCTTCGCACCTTTTATACTCTATGTTTTCTATACCTGAAGACCTTTCCTTTGCAAGCTCTAACATTTCATCTAAAATATCAAGTCCTATAACCTTACCCTTTGCCAAGATTTTTGCTGCAGGTATTGTAAAATAACCTATACCACATCCTATGTCTAAAAATATTCCTTCTCCATTTTGTTTTAGTCCAAACTTCTCTAACGTCTTAAATGGTGGCATATATTTTCTTCTTGTAGGATTATCAAGTTTTGCAGCATTCATAGGGTTAAATTTGTGCATATTATTCACCCCTTACTTCTAATTTTTAAGTAGCATATCTCCTAATTTGTCTATAGGAAGTGCCTTTGCTATATAATAGCCCTGTATCTTATCGCATCCTAAATCTCTTAATACCTCAAACTGTTCTTTAGTCTCTACTCCCTCTGCCACAACCTCATAGTTAAAATAGTGGCATACCTCAATAAACTTTTTAGCTAAATAATAGTATTTTTCTTCAATTAATATTTTATCTATAAACATTTTATCAAGTTTTACCTCATCAAAGGGGAAAATCATAAGGTTTCTAATAGATGAATATCCTGAACCAAAATCATCAAAGGATACCTTAATTCCTTTTTGTTTTGCATACTTTACACTCTCTATTATCTCTAATCTATTAGATAAAAGTGCTGTCTCTGTAATTTCGATCTTAATATATTCTGTTGAAACACCATTTTGTTTTAAAACATTTAATAATCTTTCAATATATTGATGAGATAATGTTTCAGCAGAAACATTTAAACTAAGTTGTATCTTTATTCCCTTATCTAAAATTGACTTTAAATCCTTAACTGCCCTTCTTAATACAAATTCATCCAAGTCCCTTATATAACCAGCCTCTTCAATTATCGGTATGAACTTTGCTGGTGATACAGGGCCTAATATACTACTATTCCACCTAACCAATGACTCTATGTCTGTTATTTTATTTTCCTTTGTAGAGTAAATAGGCTGATAATAGGCACATATTTCATTTTGCTTCATTGCATTATACACATTATTAACAACCTTTGTTTTTTCAACTATTCTCTCCTCAAGTTCCTTTGTAAACTTTATAATAAGGGACTTTGATATATTTTTTGCCTCGTGTAGTGCAATGTCTGCCTTTCTAACAGCCTCTAAGACAGCTTCATTTTTAAAGGGCTTATATAAACCTGCACTTAATGAGACTGATACCTTTATGTTATTTACATAAATATTACTTTTTATTTCATCTTTAATATCATCAAGTAAATTTAAAGCATATTCTTCATCTACTTTTTCAAAAATAATAACAAAATCATCACCTGAATATCTGTATATATTCCCAATTCCTTGTAATTTAGACTTCATATATTCCGCAAATCTTTTAAGCAATAAATCCCCAAATAAATGACCATAGGTATCATTTATTAGCTTAAAATTATCTATATCAACATATACAATAATATTTTCTTCTTTACATCTTTTATATATAAGGGATGTTCTATTTAAAAGGTTTGTAACACTATCTAAAACGTCTACTGTTTTCATTATTTTTACCTTTTTCCTAAACCCCATATTTGCCTCCATAATTCTCAACAATAATATTTTTAAATCCTCCAAACAATTTAATCTATATAAATTAAAATATAGCATAAAATTACAATTATTTCTATATCATATCATAAATTTTCAAAATTTTTGTAATAAAGAGAGGGGCATACCCTCTCTTTTTAAATTTTAAATTTATATCTTGAAACTGTTAACAACATCCTTAAGCCCATCTGCCAATGCCAATAACTTTTCTGATGCTGACGCAACCTCTTCTGATGATGCTGAAAGCTCCTCTGAGGATGAACTTACCTCCTCAACAACTGATAGATTTTCAGTTGCTATTTGGTTAACAGATTCTATCTTGCTTACTGTTTCATCTTTATATTCTATCATTTCATCTACATACTCTGTTGTTGCGTTTATAAGAGGAGTTATATTTTCAACTGATGATAGTATATCCGTAAATGAGGAAACTGTTGCCTTAATTGATTCCTTTTGGCTATCTATAAACCTTTCAACATTATTTGATGTTTCTAAAACTTCCTTTGTCTCTGTCTGAATCATATTAATTATGTTAACTATTTCATCCGTTGACTTTTTTGATTCCTCTGCAAGCTTTCTAACCTCATCTGCTACAACTGCAAAACCACGTCCTGCTTCACCTGCACGGGATGCCTCAATTGCTGCATTAAGTGCCAATAGATTTGTTTGTTCTGATATTCCCTTTATAACATCTGCAATGCTGCTTATATTATAAACAGAAGCATTTAAAGTATTTAGCTTTTCTGCAACAGTATTAAAGGCAGCTCTTATATCTTCAATTGATAAAATTAACTTATCCATTTCATTCTTTCCAATTGATGCCTTCTGTTCTGTACTTTGTACTTCTTTTTTTACACTGTTTAATTTAACATAAGCCTCATCCATTACATTAGATAATTTTTCAAAGGCAAACATTATTTCATCTATGCTTGTTGATTGTTCCTGTGCACCACTTGCCACCTGCTCAACACTTGATGCAACCTGTTCAGATGATGCAGCCATCTCCTGCGAAACTGCAGTTAAACTATTTGCCTCCTCAAATAGATTTAATGAACTATCTGAAAGCTTTTTAACCATTTCCTTTAGAGTATTCATCATCTTATCAAGGCTATTAAACATATCTCCTACTTCATCACGTCTATCTAATAACTTTTTATCTACTGTAACTTTGAAATTTAAATCTGAAATAGCATTTAGATTTTTATTTAGTTTTTCTATTGGTTTTATTACATTTCTTCTTATAATTAAATAAAAGACAGTGCCCCCAAGTGAAAGAACCAATAGAGATATAGCAATTATTAAAATCATAGGAGTCTTAATTATTCCAAAAACATAACTTTCTGGATAACCTATAAAAATCATACCAATAGCTTTTCCTGTACTATCCTTTATGGGCTTATATATAGTAACATATTTTTTACCTATTACATCTGCAGTTCCCTTATAGCTACTTCCCTCTTTTAATACCTTATCTACTACATTTTGTGCAGCCTTTGTTCCAACCTGCCTCTGATCATCCTTTACAACGGTTGTATTTATTCTGATATCATTTAAAAATATTGTTACATCTGCCTTTGTAATATTCTTTATAGCATCAAGCATTTGATAATCTTCGTTAATAATCTTGTCTCCCTTATAAAGCTTTTCCCCTTCAACCCTCCAATCGCCTGCATACTGCCTATCTAAAAGTTCAACTATAAAATCAGAGTTTGACTCCAGCACATTATTTTGAATAACATTTTTAAACTGAAGGTAAACTATACACATTATTAAAAATACAAGTACAAAGGATAACAAAAAATATGTGGAAATAATCTTTGAACTAATACTTTTTTTCCTAACAGACTGCATAATTTTCCTCCCCTCATTTGACCTTTTCATCTCAAAGTTTTAGTTGGCTTTATTGGTTAATATTTTAACATTTAGTTTAAAATTAACTCTTTAACCAATAACAAAACCTTTATCTTTAATATTTAAAATATCAATTTATGATATATTTTGATAAAATATATCATAATATTACATTTTTCGTAACTTACGATATTGTAACATAACGTTTAAATTCATACAATATATTTTTTACAATTTATAATAAATTTTAACAAATAAGGGATGCTAAATTAGCATCCAAATTTGTTAGCAACACATAAGATAGACTGAATTTAGCAAAGCCCCATGAAAGGATTTTTAAGGCTCTTTCATGAACTTTAGCAATTCTACTTTTCGACTTTGAAAAAGTCCGTAATTCGGCACAGGACGTGCCGAGCCGAGCGGCCATCAGGATGATGGCATCGCGAGGGTAGGACTTTTCAAACAAAGAAAAGCTTAGAATTGATTAGCGAAATGAACGAATGCCCAAGAAATCCTTCATGGGGCTAACTAAATATAACTTTTCAAGTCTAAGGGATGCTAAATTAGCATCCCTGTCACTCTATCAAGTATTCCATTCATATATGCAATTGCTACACCATAGTTAGTAATTGGCACATTCTGCTCCCTTGCCCTTATTATCCTCGTCATCATCTGCTTTCTATTAAACATACACGCACCACAGTGGATTATAAGTTTATACTGAGTTAAATCCTCAGGGAAATCAACTCCTGCATTTACTGTTATATCAAGGTCTGCACCTGTTCTTTGTCTTAACCAGTTTGGAAGCTTTTCACGTCCAATATCCCCCTGAAGTGGATGATGTGTGCACGCCTCTGCAATCAACACCTTATCTCCGTCCTTTAATGTATCAATAGCCTTTGCACCTTCTATTAGTATTTTTAATTCTCCCTTATATCTTGCCATTAAAATTGAGAAGGAGGTTAGAGGTACATCCTTATCTAACATTCTATTTACCTTTTCAAAAACCTGTGAGTCAGTTATAACTAAGTCTGGTTTTCTATTTAATGCACTTAAAATATCAGTTAGTTCACTGTCCTTTACAGTTAGTGCCAGTGCATCATTGTCTAATATATCCCTTATGACCTGCACCTGCGGAAGTATTAGCCTTCCTTTAGGAGCTTGAATATCCTGTGGTGCAACTAAAACAACCAAATCTTTTGGTTTTACTACATCACCTAAAATTGTCTTTCTCTCATAATCCTCTGGTACATACTGTTGTATTGCCTCTTTTAGTTTTCCAATGTTTATTTTAGCCTTTGCACTAACCTTAACAAAGGGTAAATCAAACTCCTTTTTAAGTTCCTCTACGTCTAAATCCTTAACATCTATCTTATTTACAACTCCAATTGTAGGTATCTTTCTTTCCTTTAAAAGAGAATACCATTCCTTCTCCATTGATAAGTCAGTATTTTCTGCACTAAATACAAGTAGTGCAAGGTCTGTTTTATCCAAAACTTCCTTTGTCTTTCTAACTCTTAATTCTCCAACTTCTCCTTCATCATCAATACCAGCTGTGTCTATAATAACAACAGGCCCAATTGGTAGAAGTTCCATAGCTTTATATACAGGGTCTGTTGTTGTTCCTGCATAGTCTGACACGAGAGCTATTTCTTGACCAGTTATTGCATTTATAAGGCTCGATTTTCCAGCATTTCTTCTCCCAAATATTGCAATGTGAAGCCTATTTGCCTTTGGTGTATCTAACATAGTATTCCTCCTAAAATCTTAAATCTCTCTCTCCCTTTTCTATTCTATAGAGCATCTTTATTGCAGCTTCCTTTGCCCTCTCATTAGGAATTGTTTCAAGTTCTCTCTTTATTACTTCCTCTCCTAATATTCTTGCCTCTTCATCACCATAATCAAGTAGAAACTCCTTTAGTGTAATTAGGGCATTTGGCTGACATACATTGTTTATCTGTCCTGTTTTGGCAAGCCTCATAAATCTATCTCCAGTTCTTCCTTCTCTATAACAGGCTGTGCAGTAGCTTGGTATATATCCGCCCCTTAATAGACTCTTTATTATTTCAAGAGGTGAACGATGGTCTCCTACCTCAAATTGAGGTTTTTCATCATCGTGGTGTTCTCCCTTATAATACTCAACATATCCACCAACACCTGTACAAGAACCTGCACTTATTTGTGATATACCAAGTGCTATTACTTCATCCCTAAACTTTGGCTCTTCTCTTGTGGATAGAATCATTCCTGTATAAGGTAGGGAAAGTCTTAATACTGCTACAATCTTCTTAAAATCTTCATCTGATACTAAATAGGGGAACTTATCTAAATCAACCCCCTCTGCCTTTTTTAGCCTTGGGACAGAAACTGTATGAGGGCCTACTCCAAATTTCTCTTCAAGGTGCTGTGCGTGTAGAAGCATTGCAACAGTTTCATACTTGTAGTCATAAAGTCCATATAAAACTCCAAGTCCTACATCATCAATTCCACCCTCCATAGCTCTATCCATTGCCGTTGTATGATAGTCGTAGTTATGTTTTGGGCCCTTTTTATGCATCTTTTCATAGGTTTCTCTATGGTATGTTTCTTGGAAAAGTATATATGTCCCAATTTCTGCTTCCTTTAATTTTCTATAGTTTTCAACGCTTGTTGCAGCAATATTTACATTAATTCTTCTAATACTTCCATTATCAAATTTAATTGAATATATTGTTCTTATACAGTCTAAGATATATTCAATTGGACAGTTTTGAGGGTCTTCTCCAGCCTCAAGGGCAAGTCTTTTATGTCCAAGTGACTCTAAAACCTTAACTTCCTCAATAAGTTCACTCATAGTTAGCTTTTTTCTCTTAAAGTCACAGTTTGAATGCTTATACCCACAATATTCACATTCATTAACACAGTAGTTGCTAACATAAAGTGGTGCAAATAGAACTATTCTTCTTCCGTATATCTTTTCCTTTATCTCCTTTGCCATTTTAAACATCTTGTCTAAAAGCACTTTATCCTTAATGTTTAATAAGACTGCTGCCTCAAATGGAGTAAGTCCCTTTGCTTCCTTTGCCTTCTCTAATATACTTAAAACATATTCTCTATCCTCAGCCTTCTTTTTTGCCTCATCTAACATATTAAAAATTTCATTATCATTTATAAATGTTTGCTTTATAGTTTCCATACTAAAACCTCCTAAATTTTGAGGGCATCGCCCCTACTATCTGAAATTTTAAGTCCTAAACTCAACAGATAGTTTTCTAATTCCTTTCTTTCTTCCCTTATGCTCTTTTCAAACTTTATATCCTTTGGATAAATTTCATATAACCTTCTATACTTATGTGGCTCAACCTTTTGCATTATTACGTTGGCACCCGCAGAGAAGACTTTATCTTTGTATTTTGTATTTAATACTCCAAGTGCAGTTGTTGCAGGAAGATGAGGTCTTTTTAAAAGTATTCTTGTCAGTGCTACAGCCTTTACTGTTAAAAATGCACTTCCAGCCTCATAAGTTCCAAGTGGTGTATCTTTATGGGGTATAAATGGCCCTATTCCTGCCATATCAACATCAAGTTCCTTAAGTAACATAATATCCTTTGCAACTGTTCTTAAGGTTTGACCTGGAAGACCTATCATAAATCCACTTCCAACTTGGTAGCCTAACGTCTTTAAATTTTTTAGACATTCTATTCTGTTTTTGAAACTTGAATGTGGGTGAAGGCTATCGTATAAAGATTCATCTGCTGTTTCGTGCTTCATTAAAAATCTGTCTGCCCCTTTTTCCTTTAGGTATTCGTACTCTTCAAAGCTTCTCTCACCAATGCTTAAAGTAATTGCAACATCTGAATACTCCTTTATCCTCTCTACTATTTCACCTATTATTTCCTTTGTATAGTATAAATCCTCTCCAGACTGAAGCACTAAGCTTCTGTATCCCGCATCTACTGCTTGTTTTGCACATTCTACTATCTCATCCTTTTCCATTCTGTATCTTGGAAGACTTCTGTTACTACAACGTAATCCACAGTAGTGACAGTCAGCTCTACAGTAGCTTGAAAATTCTATTATTCCTCTTATGTGTACTTCATTTCCAAAATACATCTTTTTTACCTCATCTGCAGCCTTAAATAAAACCTCTGCATCCTCTTCATTTAAAGACAGTATCTTCTCCATTTCATCTAATGTAGGTTCGTATCCTTCAACTATCTTGTATATTAATTCCTTCATCCTATCACCTATTTCTTTGTTAATGCTGATTTTACACTTACACTCTTTACTTTTCCAAGCTTACCTGTCATTGCACTAATCTCATCTGTCGTTCCATCCACAATTAGTGAAATGACAGATACGCCTCTATCTCTATAGGGTATTCCCATTCTTCCCACTACTAAACTATTAAATTCGTGTAGGATTGAATTAACATCCTCTGCCCTTTCTAAATCCTCAACTACAATTGCAACAACTCCAAGCCTTTTTTCCATTTTAAATTCCTCCTTCTAAAGTAAAAATGCCCTCCAGCAAAAGCTGGAAGGCATAAAATGGCCATACTTAGTCTATCTATATCCTTCCCCTCTTGCTCAGAATACTCCTTGCAATCAGGTTCTATATATTCATCCCCCAAAACAGTAGAACCACTTTGGCGGATACCTTACTATTATTTTATCACACTAATGTAATTTACACAATATAGCAATTAGAATCTATCTCTCTTTACATAATGTGTATGAAGTAGTTCGTGTGCCTTATGGCTATTTGGCTTTCCTAAGAACTCTTCATATAGTCTTATGATGTATGGGTTCTTATGTGACTTTCTTATTGGCATATCCTTATCTTCATCATAAATAGCCTTTGCTCTTTCTGCCTTAACATCTATACAAGCTTGAGTTCTTGAGTCTACTATTGGTTGTCCTCCACCTGTTACACATCCACCTGGACAAGCCATAACTTCTATAAAGTCATAGTGCTTTTCTCCACTCTTTACAAGTTCCATAAGCTCTCTTGCATTAGCAAGTCCGTGGGCAACAGCCGCTCTTATAGTCTTTCCGTTTGGTAGAGTAAGTTCAGCTTCTTTAATTCCTGTAGTTCCTCTTACTTGTACATAGTCTATTGATTCTAAGTCTTGTCCTGAAAGTAGGTCATATACTGTTCTTAGAGCTGCTTCCATAACTCCACCTGTAGTACCGAATATAACAGCTGCACCTGTTGATTCTCCAAGCGGATTATCAAATTCTTCATCTGGAAGCTTTGTAAAATCTATTCCTGCTTCCTTAATCATTTGAGCAAGTTCTCTTGTAGTTAATACATAATCTACGTCTTGTAGATTTTCATTTGAAAGTTCTTCTCTTTGTCCTTCGAACTTCTTAGCAACACAAGGCATTATTGAAACAACCACTACATTCTTCTTGTCAACACCAAGCTTTTCAGCAAGGTAGTGCTTTATTAATGCACCCTCCATTTCGTGAGGTGACTTACAAGTTGAAAGGTTTTCTATAAGTTCTGGATAGAAGTGTTCTACGAACTTAACCCATCCAGGACAGCAGCTTGTCATTAGTGGAAGGTTTTCTCCCTTTTCAAGTCTTGAGAGAAGTTCTGTTCCTTCCTCCATTATTGTAAGGTCTGCCGCAAAGTCTGTATCAAATACCTTGTCAAATCCAAGTCTTCTTAATGCCGCTGCCATCTTTCCTGTAACTCTTGTACCAATTGGCATTCCAAACTCTTCACCAAGTGCAACTCTTACAGCTGGTGCAGTTTGAACAACAACAAACTTATCAGGATCAGCAAGTGCCTTCCATACGTCCTTAATGTTTTCCTTTTCAGTTAGTGCACCAACTGGACAAGCCATTATACATTGTCCACAGTTTACACATACTGTTTCAGCTATGTCTCTATCAAGTGCAGTTGATACTCTTGTGTTAAATCCTCTTCTTGAAAAATCTATTGCACCTACAGTTTGTACATTTTTACAAGTATTTATACATCTTCCACAAAGAACACACTTTTCTTGGTCTCTTACAAGTGATGGTGATGAATTATCTATTTCGTAGCTTAGTCTTTCACCCTCAAATCTTATATCTCTTATGTTTAGTTCCTTTGAAAGTGTTTGAAGTTCACAATTTTCACTTCTATTACAAGAAGTACATTCTCTCTTGTGGTTTGAAAGTAGAAGCTCAACAACTGTCTTTCTTGCTTCTCTTACCTTTTGAGTATTTGTCTTAACTTCCATTCCATTTTCACAAGGCAGTGTACATGATGCTATAAGTCTTGGTCCAACTTCAACAACGCAAACTCTACAGCTTGATGTATGGCTAACACCCTTTAAATAGCAAAGACTTGGAATATTTATGCCCACTTTTCTTGCCGCTTCAATTACAGTAGTCCCCTTTGGTACTTCTACTTCTATTCCATCTATAGTTAACTTTACCATTTCCATAGTTCCTTGTACCTCCTATTTCTTAACTATTGCCTTGAATGGACACTTATCTAAGCAAGCACCACACTTAATACACTTATCTTGATCAATCTTAAATGGGCTCTTTACTTGTCCTGAAATTGCATTAACTGGACATTGTCTTGCACATAGGCTACATCCCTTACATTTTTCTTCAATGATTGTGTATTGAAGTAGTGCTTGACATACTCCAGCTGGACACTTCTTGTCCACAACGTGTGCAACATATTCATCTCTAAAGTGCTTAAGTGTTGATAATACTGGATTTGGTGCAGTTTGTCCAAGACCACATAGTGAAGCAGCCTTTATTTGCTTTCCTAATTCTTCAAGCTTATCAAGGTCTTCTAAGGTACCCTTTCCTTCAACTATTCTATCTAATATTTCAAGCATTCTCTTAGTACCTATTCTACAAGGAGTACACTTACCACAGGACTCATCTCTTGTGAAGTCAAGGTAGAATCTTGCAACGTCAACCATACAAGTATCTTCATCCATTACAATCATACCACCTGAACCCATCATTGAGCCAAGTGCAGTTAAGGTATCGTACTCAATTGGAGTATCTAAGTGTTCTGCTGTTAAACATCCACCTGATGGTCCTCCTGTTTGAACAGCCTTGAACTTCTTTCCGTTTGGAATTCCTCCACCTATTTCATATATAACTTCTCTTAGAGTTATACCCATTGGAACTTCAACAAGTCCAGTATTTGTAATCTTTCCTCCAAGTGCAAAAACCTTAGTTCCTTTGCTCTTTTCTGTTCCTTTTGAAGCAAACCATTCTCCACCTCTTACTATAATTTGAGGGATATTTGCATAAGTTTCAACGTTATTAATTAATGTTGGCTTTTCCCAAAGTCCTGATTGTGCTGGGAATGGTGGCTTTGGATTTGGCATACCACGTCTACCTTCTATTGAGTTCATAAGTGCAGTTTCTTCACCACATACGAAGGCACCAGCACCAAGTCTTATTTCTATATCAAAGCTAAAGTCTGTTCCAAATATATTCTTTCCAAGTAGTCCATATTCTCTTGCTTGATTTATAGCCACCTTAAGTCTTTGAACTGCTATTGGATACTCTGCTCTTACATAGATGTATCCTTGATTTGCACCAATTGCATATCCTGCAATTGTCATAGCCTCTAATACTGAATGTGGGTCTCCTTCAAGTATTGATCTATCCATAAAGGCACCTGGGTCTCCTTCATCTGCATTACATACAACATACTTTTGATCTGCCTTTGACTTTGCAGTAAACTCCCATTTAAGTCCAGTTGGGAAACCACCGCCGCCTCTACCTCTTAAACCAGATTTTTTAACTTCTTCAATTACTTGTTCTGGAGTCATTGTAGTTAACACCTTTGCAAGTGCCTTGTATCCATCAAAGGCGATATATTCATCTATGTTTTCTGGGTCAATAACACCACAGTTTCTAAGTGCTATTCTTTCTTGCTTTTTATAGAATCCTGTTTCATTTAGGGACTTTATTCTTCCCTCATCTACTGTTTCTGTATATAGAAGTCTTGTAACTGGTCTACCTTTAACAAGGTGCTCTGCTACTATCTCCTCTACATCTTCAACCTTTACTCTTGAATAAAAGGCTCCTTCTGGATAAACAATAACTACAGGACCTAATTCACAAAGACCAAAACATCCTGTTCTTACTATTTCTATTTCATTTTCTATATTGTGTTTTTTAACTTCTTCTTTAAACTTTTCTAAAATCTTCATTGAATCTGATGATGTACAGCCTGTACCACCACAAACTAAAACCTGTGAACGATAGAAAGCCATGCTTTTCCCTCCAATCACTCTTTTTCTACCTTATAGTCGTTTAATATCTTTCCTTGGATAACGTGCATTGTATATTCTTCAACAACATTTCCATCCTTAATGTGTTCTCTTACTATTCTTCTTGCCTTTTCTGCATCCATCTTTACATAAGTAACCTTTTCTTCACCTGGTTTTATAACCTCAACGATTGGTTCCATCTTGCATAGACCTATGCATCCTGTTTGAGCAACTACTACATCTGTAAGTCCTAACTTTTCAACCTCTTCCATAATAGCAAGTAGAACAGGTCTTGCACCTGCAGCAATACCACAAGTTGCCATACCAACAACTATTCTTGTTGTTGTTCTATCCTTTCTTTGGTTAACCTTATCAAGGGTTCTTTTTCTAATTTCTTCTAATTCTTGTATAGTTTTCATTAGAAGGCACCTCCACTAATTTCTTTTAAATTTTCCTTAATAAAATCCTTTATCCACAAAAGTACCTCTGGAGTATTAATTTCATCACTGCCAAGTATCTTTTTTATCTCTCTTGAATCAAGTACAAACTTTTTATCATTGTAAATATGCTCATATACTAAATCTATACTTGGATTCAATAAAACAGTTACTACAGTTTCCTCAATTTTCCCAAGTGGTGGCCTGTCTATATTTGAGTGTTCCATTGTAGCCACAACTTCTGTACCTACATTTACCTTTGAGTAAACCTTAAGACTCCCGTTACACCTTAAGCAGGTGCTTTCAAATAAAGAAAGCCCTAATCCCACTCTTCTTGTAGTTCTTGATGTTACAAATGGGTCAGTTATGTTTTTTAGCATTTCTTCGTCTATACCCTTACCATTGTCCTTTATTTTTATAGTAAAGGTATTTTTAAAAACATCCTCTACAATATAAAGTTCAATAAGAGTTGCATCCGCACTAATTGAATTCTCAATTATATCCATTATATGAAGCGAAAGCTCCCTCATAATATCGCCTTATTTGTCTTGATATTCTTTTAATATGTTTGGAATATCATCTGGAGTAATTCTTCCATATACCTTTTCACCTATAACCATTACAGGTGCAAGTCCACAAGCTCCAAGACATCTTGTAGCTTCAAGTGTAAACTTTCCATCCTCTGTTGTTTTACCAACTTCTACGTTTAGTTCCTTGCTTAATCTATCAATTAGACCTTGTGCTCCCTTTACGTAGCAAGCTGTTCCAAGACATACTCTTATTATGTGTTCTCCCTTTGGTTCAAGTGAGAAATATGAATAGAAGGAAGCTACACCAAATATTTCAGCCATTGGAATATCAAGTTCCTTTGAAACTATCTTTAATATGTCCTCTGGAAGATAGCCGTATGTATCCTGTATTTCGTGTAGTACTGGAATAAGGCCACCTTTTACTGTCTTGTGTTCTTCGATAACCTTCATTACCTTTTCTAATCTTTCATCAACATGATTTCCGCCACAGCAGCAGCAATTTTGTTGATTCATCAAATTCACACCCCTTGCTTGTTATTTTTATGGCATTTTTTATTATATATTATTGGTTAATGAATATAATCATTAACCAATAATAGACTTTCTTTTTATAATTTTCAAACAATTTAATTATAAACTATAAAAGAGTCCAATTCAATGTTATTAAATGTAAATAAAAATTGGATTGTTACAATTTTAACAAAGTTGACATAATTTTTAAACAATTTGACTAAAGTAATATATCACATATTAATTAGTATTTCAATGGTTGTTACAATAAATTTAAAATAGATAATTCTGTTATATATCAGCTTTATGGTAAAAACCTCTTAAAATGCTGTTTCAAAAACACGAAACTAAATGTTTTTATGTGCTGTTATATTTTTAGATATTGAAATACAAGAATCAGCCCCATGAAGGATTTATTGGAATTCGTTCATTTCGCTAATCAAATCTAAGCTTTTCTTTGTTTGAAAAGTCCTACCCTCGCGATGCCCTCGTCCTGAGGGCCGCTCGGCTCGGCACGTCCTGTGCCGAGTTACGGACATTTTCAAAGTCGAAAAGCTAAGATTTGCTAAAGCTCATGAAAGATCCAAAACATCCTTTCATGGGGCTTTTCCAAATTTCAGATAACAAGTATGTTCCTCAACAATTTCAAAAAATGATATATTAATTATCAACTTTTTCAAAAACTTCAACAAGTACCTTTTTCTAAAAACTCATTGCAACTTCAATTATATTTATAAACACCTCAACTACCTTTGGATCAAACTGTTTGCCTGCCTCCTGCTTTATTATTCCAACAGCCTTATCCATTGACATTCCTTTTCTATAGGGCCTATCAGTAATCATAGCATCAAAGCTGTCTGCAACCGCAAGTATTCTGGCACCAAGCGGTATCTCCTCTCCAAACTTCTCCTTAGGATAACCCGAAAAACCTTCCTTTGCCTCATCGTATCTTTCGTGGTGGTATCTAATTAAAGGAGCTACATCCTGTAGTATGTTTAGGGAGGATACTATTTCATAACCATATATAGGATGTTTGGACATTATACTCCATTCTTCCTGGGTTAAAGGCCCATTTTTATTTAATATTTCGGTTGGCACCAAAACCTTACCAATATCGTGTAAAAGGCCTGCTGTATATATTGTTTTTACCTGATTTTCAGGAAGATTCATCTCCCTTGCTATAAGTATTGCATACTCTGCAACCCTATTTGAGTGGCCCTCGGTGTAACTGTCCTTTAGCTGAACAATCTTTAGAAAACTTTTTAATACCTCAACCTGCTGTTCTTCTAACTTTTTTCTATTTTTCTCCTCAATAAGTTCATTTACCATTTGCTTTTTAGCAATCCTTTTTTGAGATAGCTTTATTTCTACATTATACAACGCCTTTTCTATATCCGTTTGTTCATTTAATGTTAGGTTATAGAAGGTGAAGGCTATTTTTTCTTTTAGAACTTTATTTTGTTCTGCTACATATCTGGTTAGTTTAGATATTCTATCCTTTACTTCCTTCTCTTCTTTTTTTATGAATATGACTAAAAATTCATCTCCACCATATCTTACACAAATAGAATCTTCACCTAAAAATCTATCAACCAATGCAGATAGAGTCCTTATTCTGTTATCTCCTTCTTCTACTCCATATTTTGAGTTATATGCCTGCATCTCGTCAATATCAATAAGCATTAAGGATATAGGATATACTCTATTTCTAAACATTTTTATTTTGTTTAGAATTTCAGGTAGCTTTTCTCTTTTATAGAACTGTGTAAGTTTATCGTATATATTCTCATATTCAAACCATTTTACATTTTGCGTTATTATTTTAATATTAGAGAACATCCTAAATACCATTAAAGAAAAAATTAGAACATACACGCCTGTATAATCTAAATTTAAATTAAAATTATTATGCAACTTTATATAGGAAATAACAAAGATTAATAACAAAATACTATACAACCATACAAAATAGACTTCTAAATTTCTACTTTTAAGAGATGATTTTATGTACGATGTTATGGTATCCTTCATCCCTTTTTTAAGTAGGTGATATACACCAAATATAATACTTAATGCTGTATAGCAATATAAAATATCTGCAAATCCTGTATAAATATTATTTATTTCAGAGCCTACAACAAAATAGATTAAATCCGCAACAAAATAAAATATTAACGAAGCAATAATATACATAACGTGTCTTCTTATTTTTAGTTCTGATGTCATCTTCAACACATTCATAACTATATAGAAGAGCAATATAACATCAAATATCACATAAACAATATCAAAGTATAATTCATTTAATATGTTATTTGAAAAAAACAACAATATAGTATATATGAAAACATAACAAAATATTAATGTATCTATTAATACTGATTTATTGAACTTAAAGAGCATAAAATGCTTATATAGTTTATCAAGTGCTAAAAATACATTTACATAGGCTATAAAATAAAAAATATGATATATATTTGAAGTATAATAAACATCTATTAAATCCCCTATAAGTGAAAAGATTAAAAAAAGCATTAGGTTTAAAAAGTAGGAATTTTTGATTTTTTTATATACTCTATAGCAAAATAGAGCTGCAACAATATATATTAAAGTAAATATTAGTCCAGTAAAGTTTACTTATTAAAAATGCCAAAATAACCATAAATGAAATTATTATATGCCCCAGCCAAACTTCTCTTTTCGTCATAATAACCCTCTTTTTCAACATTTTTAACTTTATTATACTAAACTTTTACTTAATTATCTATATTTTATACAAAAATTAAACAAAAAGGGGCTGTAAATACAAAAAGTTAGGACACAGCCTAACTTCAATATAAATCCTTAAAACATATCCTTCTTTGCAAGGAAGTATGTTGCAACTCCTGTTGCAAGTGCCGTAATTAAAAGAACTATATAAAATCCAAAGGGATTTTCTGCAAATGGAACTGGTACGTTCATACCCCAAAGTCCTGCAAAAACCGATGGAATAGATATTACAATAGTAATTGATGCTAAGAACTTCATAACTATGTTTAAGTTGTTAGAAATAATAGATGCAAAGGCATCCATTGTTCCACTTAATATGTTGCTATATATGTTTGCCATCTCTATTGCCTGTTTGTTTTCAATTATAACATCCTCAAGAACATCTTGGTCCTCTGGGTATTTGTTTATCATATCAAGCTTTAACATCTTTTCAAGGGTTATCTCATTTGCCTTTAGTGATGTTGAAAAATAAACAAGACTCTTTTCAAGTTCAAGAAGCTGTATAAGTTCTTTATTTTTCATTGATCTATGAAGCCTTGCTTCTATAACTGAACTTGTTTTATCTATCTGCTTTAGATAATTTAAGTAGTAGGTTGATATTCTAAATAATATTTGAAGTATAAATCTTGATTTTTTGTAGGTATAAAAGCTTTTAATCTTACCCTTTGTAAAATCTTCAAGTATTTTATTTTCTTCAAGGCATATCGTTACTATAAAATCGTTATTTAAAACAATACCAAGTGGAATTGTATAATAGTTTAGTTTTTTATTTTCGACATCAATAAATGGAATGTCGAATATAAATAGGTATTGATCCTCTTCAATTTCTAAACGTGAACTTTCCTCTTCATCAAGGGCTGATTTTAAGAAATCAACCAAAATACCTGTCTTACTTGAAACATATTCAAGTTCCGTATCTGTTGGATTTATTATATTAATCCAACAGCCCTTTTCAATAGTTTCAACCTCTACCGTTGTGTTGTCCTGAATAGTCTTGTAAATCTTTATCATTCCGTGCACTCCTTTCTACACCCTCACAAGGGTGCAGAACAGTATGCACCCTTGTGGTCTATTTTAAGTTACTACTATAAGGCCCATCTCCCATATATTTACACCTCTTTAAAATATATATTACAATATTAATTTACATTATATATCAAAAAAAGACAACCTATTTTTGTTCAGGATTTAAAATAATTATTGGCTTAGGTGGAACAATTACATCCTTATTATCACCATTTTTAGGAAATACATTTGGCCTCTCGCAAATGCCGGTAAATCCAACAATATATCTTCTTTGCTCTATTAGTTCACCATACTGCTTTATCTTTTTAGTTAACAAATCAAAGGAAACTCTTATTGCCCTTTCATACTTTTCTATTGTATTTCTAAAATGTTTAAAATCAGATCTTTGATCGTGTTTACCATTTGCCGCAACGGTACCATTTATTACAACACCATCAAACACCTTAAAAAGTTCAGTTAATGCCCCTACAACATTAAAGGAATTTATATTATAGTTATTTGATTGAATTGGAGTAATTAAAATCTCCTGAAGTATACATTTTATTATATATCTTATTTCATCCTCTATAACTGCTATTTTATATTCAAGCTCAAGTTCTATAAGCCTTAGAATCTTAAGTAGACTTTCATTTACCTTATCCCTAAGTGCAACTACAATATAATATTTTATCATCGTAATACATTCTTTTTCTGTTAGAGTTCTTTTTCTATCTGCATCAAAGGGAACATAGTTTACATTGTAAAGCATCCTTATAATCTGTCTTTTGTTAAATTTACCAAAGTTCATCTCAATAAATTTATCATATCCTGTAGATATTAGTATATCTTCCGCCTTACATCTCCATTCAACATCATCTATCCTATCTATTATTTCCCTAATGCTTACTCTAAATATCAAGTATTCAAAAACATTTACCAAAATTTCTTCTTCAACCTTTTCAGCCACAAGTGCCAGCTTATAATTTCTGCAATCCTCATCAACATAAGGTGGAATATATTCTCTGTTGCATATTCTATTGTAGGCATCTATTATTACTTGTTTTTTTCTACAAGCATTACAGGGGTTGTACGAAACCCTTTTATCCTTAATTCCGCTCTCTATGCTCTCCTTTACATACTCATTAAAGCAGTCATCAAATTCACAGTCATCTTCAACTGTTTCAAACCTTTCAGACAACCTTTTTATAAATTCATCTATCTGTTTATCTATGTTATCTCCCATAGTACCCCACCTATTTCTTAATCATATTATAGTATATTATATATTTACAAAAATAATGATTTTTCAAATATTCTAAAAAGTTTTCAACAATATCCACAAGCTTGTCCACATCTTATACACAATATTTTTTTATTCAACATTCTTCCACATTTTTTTAACATAATATTCCACAGGCTTATCCACAAAACCTGTGGATAAGCCATCAAAATAGTGGATAACTCTTAGCAGTGCTTCTCTGCTTCACCCTTTATTAGTATATCCATAGGCTCTACAAAGAATCCCTTAAATTCTACATCACAAAAGTTGTAAAGTTTACTTAAGTCTCTACAGAACTTAAATGCTTTAATATTGTATTTATACTTAAACTGCTTATCACAAATATCCTCTACTAACGGATAGCAAATGGAATGTTCAAGAAGATTAATCATTAAATCCTTTCCTTCATATTTATAAATTATATTTTTCTCTATAATAAACTTTAATATTATCTTATTATCATAAACCTTATATTCAAAACTATCTATTACATCACTGCCACATTCTAAATCATATTTCTCGTTAAGGCATACAATCTGGTTTAATAAAATGTTTCCATCTATTCTTTCTACGATTCTATCAACATATAAGTCTAAATTATCCTCTAAGCTATCTGTTACTGATTTTCTCTTTAGAAGTTTTACATCATATTTTATATATTCATCCGTATAAATTATTGGAGCTATAAATTTTCTATAGTAACCATCCTTTTCAAATATTATTGTGTAACCCCCTACAGGTAAATATAAACTATATTCTTCATCAAATATTTCTGTTTTAATTAAACGACATTGTTTATATACCTTTACAGTTACTCCCTGTAGAAGCTCCTTTGTCTTACAATCCATTATTTTACCGGATATATTTATTAGCATATTCTCATAGGATGCCAAAACATTAACACCTTCATCACGAACGATATCAGTTATATCAGCATTTATGGCTGATGCACGTGCCTCATTTAAATATTGAACTCCAGTCATTATAAAGTATCCATCAAATTGTATTGTTAAAGTTTCCTCTTGGTCTGGTTCTAAATCTCCAACCTCCCAAACAAGAGTACTGGTTGGCAAATCATAAAATACTGTTCCTATTGAAGATGTATAAATTGGTACTTCACCTGTAAATATAAAATTTTCATTCAGAACATCTACAACTTTTACTCCATATACCTTAACATACGAAACATTTGTTACTTTTATCTCTACTGTCCAGCTGTCTTTTTTGCACGCATTGATCTCTGTAGGCCCATCTATTAACGTCTTTGTTATCTCTATCTCTCCCTGTTCTTCATTAACACATACTCCTATATCGCTTACAGGACCTACAGGTTTTATATTATCCCCAGTTAAAGTTGCAAAGTTTATAATCTTAAATCCAGGGTATTTAAATGAGCCTGTTATAGTAACCACTAATGTTTGAAAATTTCCTGCGTCAAGGTCTCCTATATTCCAAGTTACTGTAGATGTCTCCTCATCAAAATCTGCAGAAGTTATACCACTTGGTGTTAAAGATACATCGGTATCCTCAAGTCCTAATTCTGCATTTATAACGTCCTTAACTATCAATCCTTCTGCAGTTACTCCTGAGTTATTTGTAACTGTAAGTGTATATGTCCAGATAGTTTCCTGTTCTGGCTCTATACACTCAGGATAAAGTGGGCCATTTGTAACTTCCTTTGTGATCACTACCTCAGGTTCAACAGACTTATTTATTTCATCTCCACAGATTATATCTTTAATCAAAATTTGGTTTTCAGAAGATGTGAAATAGCAAAGGCTAAATACTGTTGTGTCAAAATTAAATCCTTCAAAGGCTGAAATTGGTGCTTTAAAATCTAAAAAGTAGTCGTCATCTGGTGTTTTGGCACAGGGAAACATTGTATTTGCTTTAATTACCCTAATATCCGTTCCAAATACATCTTCAACTAACACGCTATAGCTTATTACCCCAAATGGATTTTTTATTATCAATCTATAATTTCCACCGCTAACGTCAATTGTGAAGGTATATTTTAAATTTACTCCAAAATTGATAAATACTCCCCAAGCAAATTCTTTAAATTCACCTGACTGACTTTTAAGCGGTGTTTCATTTAACCTCATTCTAAAGGAAACTTCTCTATTTGTTTCAGTTTCTGGATCAATATAGTAGTAGGCTGCTGGATTTGAAAGGTCTCCTACAATGTCCGTTGAACAGGGATTTACATTATTAGGAACGGCTGTTATAGGAACTCCATCCTTTGTATAGACAATCCACATACTGTCATTTATAGGAAACATAAAATTCCCCTTAAAATTACTCTATTTTATAATACGCTTAAGCTAAAATTTCAGTTACTATTTTATGCTAATTTCTATAGTATTTTCATATAATTATACGAGGTGATTGTATGAAGAGAATCTATACAGTAGTTCTAATTTTAATCTGCCTTTTGTTTACATCCTTTACTCCGATAAACTTTAATAAACATAACGTATATGAGATAACAAAGGAACTATCATCTGATAAATACAGAGGAAGACTTGCAGGTGATAAGGGAAATAAAATTGCAGAAGACTATATAATTTCACAATTTAAAAAGAATGGATTAAAACCTCTTTATAAGGACTTCCGTCAAAGCTTTGAGGTTTTTGTTCCTTTGATTGAGGGAGACTGTACCCTTAGAGTTTTTGACAACACAAAAAAATTAATAAAGGAATATAAATACGGAGAGGATTTTAAAGAAATTATTTCTGGGCAATCACAGGGCGGAAGGATATATGCAAAACTTGATGACAAGACAATTAAATTTGAATCAAGGATAACAGGCGAGAGTTTAGGAAACTACGAATATGACAAAAGACTTATGAAGGAGGGGGTAAAGGCTGTAATTTATTCCTTTGACAGAATGATAAGGTTTAGAAGCCCCTATAAGGAACAGGTGGAATATAAAGAGGGACTTATTAAGATTTCGGTTCAGACAAACGTCTTGAAGGAACTTGAGGAGTTTAAAAGACAAGGATATTTTATTGAAATACAAAGTCCTTTAAATTATAAGAAGGTTAAGGTAAGCAATATTATAGGAATTAAGGAAGGCAAGGATAAAAACCTCCCCCCTATAATCTTTTCTGCACATCTTGACCACGTTGGGTTTGACGCAGATGGTGTAATCTACTCTGGTGCCCTTGACAATGCCTCTGGCATTGCAATGCTTATTGAAATTTCAAGGGCATTAAAAAACACCTCCTACGACAGAGATATTATTTTTGCTGCCTTTAATGCTGAGGAGGAGGGACTTATTGGTTCTTCCTACTTTGTGAAAAATAGTGGACTCAACTTAAAGGATGCTGAGGTTATTAATTTTGATATGGTAGGTTCTAAAGAGGATGTACCTTTAAGTATATTAACATCAGGGAACAGAAGTGTTTTTTCAAAAAGTATTGCTGAACTACTTAAGGAAAAAATAAAATGCAAAAATATTTATCAGGATAACAGCGACCACGCTCCCTTCTGCTATGAAAACATAAATGCAGTAACTTTTATACACGATGATACAAGCAAAATCCACACACCAAAGGACACAATTGATAACATTGATGTAGATAGATTTGAGAATGTTTTTAATGCAGTAAATATATACCTTGAAAGTAGAACTAAACTTGTTTATAACCCAGTGGTTAATCAATTTTCCTTTACTTCTGTCATATTAGGATATATAGTTGCATTAATAATTTTAGAATCAATATGTTTTATAGCAAGTAAAAGAGAGTGATATTATGGCTCATTTAGCTACTATATTAGATTTAAAAAGAATAATAAAACACAAACCAAGCTATATTTCAGAAGAAGAGCTCTACAATATATATAATGATGGATATATGGTTGTATCTGATATCAATCCCATACACTATTCTTATCCCGTTAGATACTATGACAATCTTATAATTAGATATTCAATAAAGGATTATGCTGAACTTGCTGAAATGCTAAAACTTTTTTTAGACCTTTTTAATGAAGACCTGTATATAGCAAACATTCCAGAAGAAAAATTAGAGCTGTTTAAATCTTTAAACTTTAATCCACTTTTCAAATTGAATACAATGATTAAAAAAAATTATGATATAAAAAACAATATATCGAATTGCTACTTTGTGCCATATTCAAATATATATTCAAAGGCTTTGATTGATATTGATAACAGCTTTTTTGATGATATATTCAAACTAAAACCCCACCATATTATTGAAATGGCAAAAGATCCATATATTAAAATTACTCTGTGTATTTTTAATAATAACTGCATAGGTTATAGCATATACAAACTTAACTCTACCCTTGGTTTTGGTTATATAATTAAAATTGCAATAGACAAAGATTATCAAAACAAAGGCTTTGGTTCTATGCTTCTTATGGACATTGTAAACTCCTTTAGAACAAAGGGAGTTTTACCTATTTTAATTGACTGCTTAGATTCTTCTACTCCATTTTTTGAAAAGAATGGGTTTATTCCTATAAGCTCTAACTACTTATTAAAGTACACTTATAAGTTATTGTAAAAAAGTGCAGCCCACACGAGCTGTCAGATTTTTAGCAAACCTGTTTGTTAACTAAAATCCGAAAAAGCCCCATGAAAAGATTTCAATAGGCCCTTTCATGAGCTTTAGCAATTCTTAGGTTTTCGACTTTGAAAAAGTCCGTAACTCGGCACAGGCCGTGCCGAGCCGAAGCGGCCATCAGGACGATGGCATCGCGAGGGTAGGACTTTTTCAAACAAAGAAAAGCTTAGAATTGCTTAGCAAAATGAACGAATGCCTAAGAAATCCTTCATGGGGCTAATCAATATATAACTCAACATCCTTCCACAGCCCATACGGACTGTGGTCTTTACTCTATATCTGTATTTCCACTTGCTGTTTGTCCCTTTAAGAATGCATTTATAAACTCATCTATTTCTCCATCCATTACAGCTTGAACATTACCTATTTCAACGCCTGTTCTGTGGTCTTTAACAAGAGTATAAGGCTGGAATACATAGGATCTTATTTGGCTTCCCCATCCTATATCCTTTAGGTCTCCTGTTAGGTCTTCTATCTTTTCCTTATGTTCTCTTTCCTTAAGTTCAATCAGTTTTGACTTTAACATCTTCATTGCTCTATCACGATTTGCGTGCTGTGAACGCTCTGTCTGGCATTGAACTACAATACCTGTTGGTATATGTGTAATTCTAATTGCTGACTCTGTCTTGTTTACGTATTGTCCACCAGCACCACCTGAACGGTAGGTATCTATCTTTAAGTCTTCTGCTCTTATATCAATGTCCTGTTCAGGTGTAATTTCTGGAAGAACTTCAACAGAAGCAAAGGATGTATGTCTTTTGCCTGCTGCATCAAATGGTGAAATTCTAACAAGTCTGTGAACTCCTTTTTCTGCCTTTAGGTATCCATAAGCATATTCACCCTTTATTTCAAGTGTTACACTCTTAACTCCTGCTTCGTCACCAGGAAGCATATCTACAACGTCAACCTTATAACCCTTCTTTTCTGCCCATCTTGTGTAGAGCCTTAAGAGCATTGAAGTCCAATCGCAGGCTTCTGTTCCACCAGCACCCGCGTGAATAGTAAGTATCGCATTGTTTTTGTCATATTCACCTGATAGAAGTATTTCTATTTTGAAATCTTCTATTTTCTTTTCTATTTCCCTTCTCTCCTGCACTATTTCATTTAGTGCATCTAAATCCTCAACTTCATCGGACAGCTCAATTAAAACCTCAAAATCATCAACCCTTCTTACAAGGTCTTCGTATCTTTCTACCTTATCCTTCAAGGATTTTAATTTTTGTGTTACCACTTGTGCATTTTGAGGATCGTCCCAAAAGCTTGGATCATTCATTTTGTTTTCTAAGTTTTCAATCTCCTTCTTTAAATTAGCGATGTCAAAGAGAAGCCCCCATTTCCTTAAGTGCTTCCCTCATCGGGTTAATTGCTGCATAGTGTTCTTCAAACATTACGTGCACCAAAATCACCTTCCCTATTATTTATTTTTTCCACAACAGTGTTTGTATTTCTTGCCACTTCCACAAGGACATGGCTCATTTCTACCTACCTCTTTTTGTTTCTTTATAGGAGTTTTCTTAACTGATTCATCATAGTTTGTTGATGTTTCCTTTGCAACTCTTTCTCTCTTTACTTCTTTTTCTGGCTTTAATCTGCATAGGAATCTCAGAGTATCTTCCTTTATGCTGTAAATCATTTCATCAAACATATTCATACCCTCAATTTGGTACTCATATATTGGATCTCTTTGTCTGTATGCTCTAAGTCCTATACCCTGCTTTAGATGGTCCATAGCATCTATATGATCCATCCACTTTACATCAACTGTTCTTAGAAGTACTATTCTTTCAATCTCTCTTATCTTGTCATCTTCAAAATCTTTTTCTTTATTTTCATACACATTAGTTGCTATGCCTAATAATTTTTCTCTTATTTCTTCCTTACTTAATTTATCAAATTCTTCAACACTTAACTTGTCTGAAATGTTAAATACATCTACAAAATAGTTAATTAGTCCCCTTAAATCCCATTCTTCTTTATGTCTATCATCTGATATGTGTGAATTTATTGCTGCATCTATAACGTCCTCTATCATCTTGAATATCGTATCGCGAAGGTTTTCTCCCTCAAGAACCTGTCTTCTTTGATTGTATATTATTTCTCTTTGTTTATTCATTACATTGTCGTATTGTAAAAGGGATTTTCTTATTTCAAAGTTATTTCCTTCAACCTTCTTTTGTGCCTGTTCTATTGCATTTGTAACCATCTTGCTCTCTATTGGTTCATCATCAGGCATTCCCAACCTTTCAACTATATTACTTATTTTTTCCGAACCAAATAGACGCATCAAATCATCTTCAAGGGATATATAAAATCTTGATTCTCCTGGGTCACCTTGACGTCCTGAACGTCCTCTTAATTGGTTGTCAATTCTTCTTGATTCGTGTCTTTCTGTACCTATTATCTTAAGTCCTCCAAGTTCTGCAACACCTTCTCCAAGCTTTATATCTGTACCACGACCTGCCATATTAGTTGCAATTGTAACCATCCCCCTTTGTCCTGCATTTGCAACTATTTCAGCTTCCTTTTCGTGGTATTTCGCATTAAGAACTTGGTGAGGTATTCCCCTCTTTTTTAACATACTTGAAAGATGTTCTGACTTTTCAATACTTATTGTACCAACAAGAACTGGCTGTCCTTTTTTATATG
This sequence comes from Caloramator sp., assembly GCF_020054765.1. Taxonomy (NCBI): domain Bacteria; kingdom Bacillati; phylum Bacillota; class Clostridia; order Eubacteriales; family Clostridiaceae; genus Caloramator; species Caloramator sp. The sequence goes on from NZ_JAIHAO010000022.1 coordinate 25,894, forward strand.
TCTCTACAATTTCATTTACTATTGCATTAAATTTTGCCTCTTCTGTTTTGTAAACAACATCTGGTTTATCAACTCTTGCAACTGGTTTATTTGTAGGAATTACTATAACATCAAGGCCATAGATTTCTCTAAATTCACTCTCTTCTGTTTGTGCAGTACCTGTCATACCAGAAATTTTGTTATAAAGTCTAAAGTAATTTTGGAAGGTTATTGTGGCAAGAGTCTTTGATTCACTTTGAACCTTTACTCCTTCCTTTGCTTCAATTGCTTGGTGTAGACCATCAGAGTAGCGTCTACCGTACATTAGTCTTCCTGTAAATTCGTCTACTATTATTATTTCTCCATCCTTAACAACATAGTCAATATCCTTCTTCATTAATTTATGAGCCTTAAGTGCTTGAATAACGTGATGCTGAATCTCCATATTTTCTGCATCAGCATAGTTTTCTATTTTAAAGAAATTCTCTGCCTTTTTAACACCCGTTTCTGTTAAAATAACTGCATGTTGTTTCTCATCAACTTCATAATCCTCTTTAGATAATGTTCTAACAAAGGTGTCTGCAATTTGATATAGGTATGTTGACTTTTCTCCTTCACCTGAGATTATAAGAGGTGTTCTTGCTTCATCTATAAGTATTGAGTCAACTTCGTCTATTATCGCATAATTAAGTTCTCTCTGAACCATTTCTTCTTTATAGATAACCATATTATCTCTTAGATAATCAAATCCGAACTCATTATTTGTTCCATATGTTATATCGCTGTTATAAGCTTCTCTTCTTTGAACTGAATCTAATTCGTGTGTAATAACCCCAACAGTTAAACCTAAAAAATTGTAGATTTTACCCATCCATTCAGCATCACGTTTTGCTAAATAGTCATTAACTGTTACAATGTGAACTCCTCTACCTGTTAGAGCATTTAAATAAGCAGGTAGGGTAGCAACAAGTGTTTTACCTTCACCTGTCTTCATTTCTGCTATTCTTCCCTGATGAAGCACAATACCACCAATTAATTGCACCCTAAAGTGCTTCATTCCCAATGTTCTCCACGCAGCCTCTCTAACTACTGCAAAAGCTTCTGGCAACAAATCATCTAATGTTTCTCCCTTTTCTAATCTTTGTTTGAACTCAAACGTTTTTCCACGAAGTTCATCGTCTGATAGTTTTGACATTTGTTCATCAAGTGACTCTATTTTTTCAACCAAAGGCATTATCCTTTTAATTTCTCTATCACTATATGTACCAAAAATTTTTTCTAAAATCCCCACTTTATTCACCTTCTTTTACTAATTTAAATACAAATTTCATTATATCATTTAAAAAAAGTATTATCAATATTGAAAGATTAAGATTCTGTTTATACATAGTTAAACCAAAAAAATATTAGCAAAAATTAGTTGACAAAATTAACCTTTGGATGTAAAATTAAAGTAAAGATATGTAGATATTTGACGAAATTTGAAACCCCCAATACACCACTCCCCCTACCCACTTAATGTGGGTATTTTTTTTACCTAAAAGAAGGAATTGGAAAATAAACATAGAATATATATTTAATAACAAATGTTGGGGGGTGTTGTTTTGAATGAAATGCTTCTTCATCAACTAATAGAAGAAGTTAAACTTCTTAGGGAAGAAATTAGACTTTTAAATTTAAAAATTGATGGGGGGAATAATTTAAAGAAAAATCTAATAAAAATTGAAAAATCAAACCAAGTAAGTGTTCAAGAAACTCAAAATAATAACATTGAGTTAAATAGTCAAAATGCTGCTATTAATTATATTATGTCGCGAAAAATGATGATAAAAAATTACAAAACTGATGTTGATGATGATATTTTTATGAAGCTCTCTAATTATCTTGGAAATAGATATGAATATCTTAGGGAATTATATGCTGTTATAAAACCTTCTTTATCAAATGGAAATAGTTTCTTTTTTAATATGCAAAACAAACCCCAGGAGGTTATAACATACTGTACTCAGTTTTGTAGCCTTCTTTATAAAAACGCATTTTTATCAAATTATTCCTATAAAAAATCAAGTAGAATTATAACAGGAGCCCCACAAAGAATAGGTAGGGTAATAAATTTCTTTACAGGTGGATGGCTTGAAAATTACATTTCAAACATTGTAATTAGTGAGCTTCATTCAAAGGGAATTAATGACTTTTCCTTTGTCCAAAACTGCCAATTGGAGCTACCAAATGGCGATAACTTTGAAGTTGATATGCTGTTTATAGTTAAAGATGTTCCTATATGGATAGAATGTAAAACAGGTGATTATCAAAGGTATATTTCAAAATACTCTGATTTTAGAAAACGTATGGGAACAACAAAAGAAAATTCGCTTCTAATAATTTCAGACCTTCAAATGGGACTTAGTAAAAACTTATCTTCAACATTTGATTTAACTGCAATGAGTTTATCAGAGGCAAAACTTTATATAAGTGAGTTGATTGAAAACATCCAAAATAAGATACCAAGAGAAGAAGGGGCCTAAGGGCCCCTTGAAATTGTTGACAAAACTACTTGTTAGCTAAATTTTGAAAAAGCCCCATGAATGGATTTCAATGGGCTCTTTCGTGAGCTTTAGCAATTCTTAGCTTTTCGACTTTGGAAAAGTC